>DATGEP010000018.1:0-7181 GCA_035310125.1 Ktedonobacterales bacterium | reverse complement strand
CGCGTCCGATCGGACACCGTGATTGATGCATTCTGCGAGCAACTCCTGGTCGCACTCGATGGGTTACTGCCGGGTGGCCGAGGGACAGTCGAGTCGGCAGCCGTTCTGACGCGCAGCCTCGTCGTCAAGACAACCTACCTGCGTGTCAAACGGCGCCTGATCGAGCTACTTGGTGACGACGGCAAACCATTCCACCTCAAGACGCATGCCTTCCGCCATTCGAAAGCCGTTGAGTTGATCAACAACGGCATGCCTACTACGTGCGCCGGTGGCTGGCGCACTTGTCACCGGAGATGACGGTCGTGTACGCCAAGATCAGGGACGATGTCCTGCGTGAGCGCTGGGAACATGCGACCGCGGACGGCGGGCTCCGGCTGGGTAACGAGCACATACCACAGCTCGTCTCTGTTGGCAGTCTTGAGGACATGAACGAACTGGAACTCGAATGCATCCGTGGCAACCTCGTTGCAACGCGGACAGGGAGGTCATTGCTTCAAACCACACAGGATGCGATGCACGTGGGCCGAGATCGCTTGCTACACCTGTACGCATTACGCCACGACGCCGAAGTTCCTTCCCGAATTCGAGGAGATGGAGCGGGACTTACACTTCCAGGTTGAACTCGGGCGAGAGTCGGTACGCGCTCACTGGATAGAGAAGAACGAGCGAAAGCTCGCACTTATCAGGCCCATCATCGCCACACTCCGGGCAGGCAGGACAGTTGCCCAGTTGAGTAAGACTCAAATTTCCAGTCGGTTGCAGAACGCGGCTCCGTGTGTCGGCGTTCAAATAATTCCACCAGGCAGAGCCGAAATGTTCAGGTAATTCCCCACCTGGATGTTCAGCTAATTCCCCACCGCGCAGGCGGCGCTTGGGACCATTGGCCACAACTCGAGCTGAGGAGTGGCTATGGCACGAAGGAGTTTGCGGGTGGCAGACGTCGTAGAAGTGTTGGAGCATTGGGCGGCGGGACGGCCGCTGCGGGCGATCGCGGAGAGCTTGGGGCTGGATCGGCACACGGTCCGCAAGTACGTCACCCCGGCGCGCGAGTCGGGATTCGGACCTGGTGTTGGGCCGCCACCTGAGGGCTGGGCAGCTTTCGTCGCTCGGGTGTGTCCCGAACTTGGCCGGGCCCGCAAGAACGGAGCGGCCTGGGACGAGCTGGCGAGCCGTCACGACGAGATCGCCGAGCGGCTGAAGGTCAACCGACCGAGCACTGTCTGGCAGCGCATGCATGACGACCACGGGCTGCAAGCCAGCCTGCCGTCGTTCCGCCGCTACGCGCTGGCCACCTTACCCGAGGCCTACGGGCGTCGGGTGAGTATCACGGTGCGCCGCGACGATCCACCGCCCGGCGACGAGGCCCAGGTCGATTATGGACGGCTCGGCAAGTGGACCGATCCGAAGACCGGCGAAACGATGATCCTGAACGCGTTCATCCTGGTCCTGTCGTTTTCGCGGCACATGTTCGTCGCTGTCGTTCGGCGCATGGACGCCGCAACGTGGCTGGACTGCCACGTGCGGGCGTTCGCCTTTTTCGGTGCGGTTCCCAGCCGGATTATCCTCGACAATCTCAAAAGCGGGGTCCTGCACCCGGACCTGTACGATCCACTGCTCAACCGCGGCTACGCCGAATTGGCGCGTCATTTTGGCTGCTTAATCGACCCAGCCAGGGCCGCAAAACCCAAAGACAAACCTCGGGTCGAGCGGCAAGTTCCCTACGTCCGGGAGAGTTTCTGGACGGGTCGCACGTTTGGCAGCCTGCCGGAGATCAACACCGGTGCGGAGCGGTGGTGCCTGCGGGTGGCTGGTCCCAGAGACCATGGTACGACGCGCACGGCGCCGTTGCTGCTGTTCCAGACGCTCGAGCAGTCGGCCATGCTGGCACTGCCGACAACGACGTTTGAGATCGTGACCTGGGCGCAGGCGAAGGTGGCACGCGATTGCCATGTCCAGGTCCAGAACAGCTTCTACTCTATTCCCTGGCCCTACGTCGGCCAGCGGCTTGACGTCCGGATCGGCTGGGGCCTCGTCCGCTTCTATGTCGGCACGCAGCTGGTCAAGACCCATCTGCGCGGCAAACCCGGTCAGCGCCAGACGGATTGGAATGACTACCCACCCGAGAAGGCCGCCTTCTTCCTGCGCACGCCAAACTGGTGTCGCGAGCGGGCCAGTCAGCTGGGCCAGCATGTGCGCGCCGCCGTCGACGAGCTGCTCGATCAGCATCATCTGCATTTCCTGCGGCAGAGCCAGGGCATCATCCGTCTGGAGGAGACCTACGGCGAGGCACGTCTGGACGCCGCCTGCCAGCGCGCGCTGGCCTACGGCAACGCGCACTACCGAACGATCAAGACCATCCTGGAAAAGGGGCTTGACCCGCAGGTGGCCGAGCCAGCTCCGACCCCGATCGCCGGCATCGGCGCCTACCTGCGCGGGCCAGAAGACCTGCTCGGCCTGACCACCACGACCGTGCTCGAGGAGATCCCCGCATGACCACGTCGCACTCGACCACGGTCCTGCCCTCGATACCTCCCCACCTGATTCCCGCACTCAAGGCGCTCCGGTTGGGTGGCCTGCAGGACACGCTGCCGCTGCGGTTGGATCAGGCTCAGCAGCAACACCTTGGCTATACCGAGTTCCTCGAATTGCTGCTCGGCGACGAGATCCAGCGACGCGCCAATCGCGCCCTGGCCTCGCGGCTCAGCAAGGCCCACTTCGAGGATGGTGACAAAACCTTCGAGAACTTCGACTGGACGTTCAACCCCAAGCTGCCCCAGGAACAACTGCGCGACCTGGCTACCGGCGGCTACCTGATGCGCAAAGAGCACATTTTGATGTGTGGACCGGTGGGCGTCGGGAAGTCGCATCTGGCCGAAGGCCTGGGCCACCAGGCAGCTCGGCAGGGCTACCGCGTCGAGTTCATCAAGACCAGCCGGCTGTTGAGTGACCTGGGTGGAGGCCGCGCTGACGGTACCTGGGAAGGACGGCTGCGCCACTATTTGCTGCCGCCGCTGTTGATCATCGACGACTTTGCCATGCGCGAGTACACCACCCAGCAGGCGGATGACCTGTACGAGCTGATCAGCGAACGCACTCGTGCGGGCTCAATCATCGTCACCAGCAATCGCGCGCCCCAGGATTGGTACCCACTGTTCCCTAACCCCGTATTGGCCGAAGGCGCCCTGGATCGACTCCTGGGCCGAGCTCACCACCTGGTGCTCCAGGGCCGCTCCTACCGTCAGCTCCAGCGACCGGATCGCGCCAGGCAGGCCGCACCTGAGTCGCCACCAGCACCAACGGACACGTTCGGAGAGCACGGCGTGGACAGAGCGGCAAATTTAGTCCGCGTTGGCGGTAGACAGTTGAGTCCAACACCCCAGCCCGGATCTGAGGTATGACGCCCTCCTCGCCGAGCCCAAGGCCCATACGTTACGGTTCGCGTGACGGTTCCGCGCTCACCAACACCCCGGGCTGCTGCCCAATGTGCGGTCGAACGCCGCCCAGCGCGCGTGCTGTTTACTGTGACGACGCGTGCAAACAACGTGCGTTTCGACTCCGTCATCAGACACTGGCGAGCGTGGACCTGGGCCAACTCCGCCGAGACCTCCAGCGCCGGCGGACGTTGGTCGCCCACACCGTGTACGAGTGTTCGACGTGCGGCGAACGGGCGCTCGGAGAGCGCCGTTGCGCCGAATGCGGGCTGTTTATGCAGGCCCTCGGTTTGGGCGGCACGTGCCCGGGCTGCGACGAAACCATCCTGCTTGGTGAGTTGCTGGGACTGGAGTAGGCGCACAACGTCCGTGATCCCTTGCTACATCCGCTCAGGGCGGGGACATGCCGCCTGGCTCCCGCCAGGCTTGGACAACCCGGCCGCGTCCTGCGGACCCGTTCGGTTGACCACATGCCCCCGCTGGCCACTGCTACGACGGGTCACCCTCTCCAGCCAAAGCCGACATTGATCACTACCCATCCGGCCACGCCACCCCCAATCTGACCAACTGTTCAACGCCGCCAGGCATGGGGAATTCTTTGAACATTGGTGGGGGAATTAACTTGACACGTGACACGTGTCGCCCGGTTTCCTGTACGGGCGTCCAGAGCTTCGTCGCCGGATCGAGGCCGCACGTGCCCGCCAAATGGGTCGTCGACAGATTGCCCGCGTTCGCCGAGCGCGTACTGATGCAGGCATGCAGGTTCTGCTGGCCGCAAAGGAGCGGCGCATCCAAGAGTTGGAGGGCGAGCTTCGCGAGTTGACACGACAGCTGGCCATCTGCCGTGGCCAACTGTACGACCGCGTGCACCCGCTCAGTCCCGATTGACCAGAGAGCGGTCTTATGTGCGGGTCGCGATGTCCTTTTCGGCAATTCTGCACGGTAGGAGCCCGTGACGGCGGGAGTGCGCCGGGGGCGAAGTGCACACACCCGTGCGGTCGAATGGGGCATCAGCCGGTTCGGCCCCGGCCATTGTCCACCATGCCGGGCAGCACCATTTGGCGGAACCCAACGAGCAGCCGCGCGAACTCCGGCTATGCGCCGTCTGCGGGGGTGCTGCGCGTTGCGACAGGGGCCGACCAGCGCCACATCGGAAGATTAGGTGTGCAACGCGATCAAGAAGCGGGGTCGCCCGCCGCGCCAGGACACGTAGTCGGCGCCAAACATGCGGCCCTCTCGGTGGCCGGCACAGTTGTCACAGAGATTGCACAACGTGGAGTCCTCACACCACCTGCGGCGCACGGTGAACTCCCGTAACCGAACTGCCTTCAAACCGTAACTCGGGGGCCTCTCGAATGTGATGGTTAAGCGAGTTACAAATGAAATGTCGGAAAGTGCTGGGAGTCCCGCACACTCGTCTGCAGTGGCCGGTGTCGGCGGCGGCTGGCACCTTCTGTGGCCGTCCTCAAGGAGGGGAGCAGGGTGTCATTGTCATCAACGGACCTCACCGCGCAGGCACGGCGCCTGCACCGCTGGTCGTCACGGGCAGTGCTCGCCATCGTAAGCATCGCGGCGCTGGTGGTCGGGCCGCTGTGGGGGGGGCTCGCACTGGGCGCTCCAGCGCCAACTTTCTCGGACGGGACCTTCAATAATGCCGACTGGACAGCCCCGCCTAACTACAAGATCTTTGATACTACTCCCGCGGCATCGGGCATGTTTACAGCGTTTCAGGTCGCAACCGGTGGCAGCCCACTGTCGCCTTCGTACGGGACGGATGCGTACCGACGTGTCACGCATGACTTCGATGGCCCCGGGGGCGTGGTCTTCGCCCACCTGAAGTTCGCTGCGATATATGATCCCGCGACACAGGGTGCCATACAGCACGTCGACTTCGCCTTCGACGTCAATATCTTCGATTTCGGTGGCTCATTCGCTGTCGGCTACTCGGGCCTCATCCGCCAAAACGGGTCCTTCTACATCAAGTCACCTGTCATTTCAGACTCAATCGAAAACCGGTGGGTCCACTTCGATATTCCAGGGCTCACCGCCGCCGACTTCACCAAGATCGGCTCTTTCGGGACGGGCGGGCCGACTCCGGATTTCTCCTCTTCCGGAGCCCCCATCCAGTTCGGCTATGCCACGACAAACGGCAGTTGTTGTCCGGGGCACATCCATACCGACAGCGGCATCGACAACTGGGCTGTCTTCGTGACCCCCGTGCCGGTGAACTCAACCACGACCGGGGTCAGCTGCACGCCGTCCTCGGTGATGGTGGGCACCTCGCCTGGCGATGGGCAGATCGAGAAGAGTTGAGATGCGATGGGAGGGCGCGCCCATCGCTGCCTGCACCGCGGCGCGCGTGCGCTCGGCGGGAGCGTCGAGCAGCCAGGTGTCGAACCCGGCAACCGCCCGCGTGATGCGCAGTGCCTCCCGGTATTGCGCAGTCAGGTAGAAGACGCCGGAAGCTGATCAAGGATCCGGCTCTGGGTAATCCTCGTCATCTCGATCGAGGAATGGATTGCCGCTGGTACGCCACAGCCAGGGCGCGGCCCATAGCAGTGGTTCCCAAAGGGTCCCAGTGAAGCGCGAGCTGAGATGGTGGGCGGGGAAGCCGTCACGTGGCACACCGTCGAACAGCTCCTTGGCTGGTACCTTGGCAACGTCGGCGATGATGGCACGCGCCTCGTCGCACAAGCGGTCGGGACTGCCCTGTTCTTCGTCCAGGACGTCGTCGTCGAAGAGTTCGTCGTCGTACGGGTCCTCCATTAGTGCCCAGGACAGCGCGAATACCGGCTTGACCGACCACCGGCTGCCCCACTCCTGCCAGTTCTCACCCCAGCCTTCATGCTGGATGCCGCCAGCGAGCTCGACGATGAGGTCTCCGCGCTCGGTGTGGGCGTACTCGAGCGGGAATTGCCGCTCCGATGATTTCGATACCGTGGAGCGGCCCAGATTGATGCTCGGGAATGGCCCACCTGTCGTTCGAGCCCGACCTACCCTGCCGACCAGTGATGGACGGCGGGGTGTGCGGTGCATAGGAGGAAGGCGACGGTGGAGTTATTTGAGGAGCTTCGTCGGGAATACGAGTTCGGCGTGGGCAGCATCGCGGGTGTCGCGCGCAAGTTCGGAGTGCATCGACGGTTGGTGCGCGAGGCGCTCGGGTGTGCCATTCCGCAGGAGCGTCTGAGCAAAGGCCGACCGCGACCGAAGACCGGGGCCGTGGCCGGGTTCATCGATGGCATGCTGGAAGCGGACCGACGCGCGCCGCGCAAGCAACGCCACACGGCACATCGCATCTGGGTGCGCCTGAGCAAAGAGCGGCGGGAGGTGCACATCGCAGAGGCGACGGTGAGGCAATACGTGCGCGAGCGGAAGCGCGCGATGGGCCTGCGGACCAGTCCACAGGTGTACATCCCACAGCAATACGCCTGGGGTGAAGAAGGCCAGGTCGATTGGTACGAGGCGGACGCGGACCTGGATGGCGAACGGGAAACCCTACAGGTCTTTGCGATGCGCGCGATGGCCAGCGGCGCACCGTTTCATCGTGCCTATCCGCGGGCGACCCAGCAGACGTTTCTGGAAGGGCACGAGCTCGGGTTCCAGTACCTGGGCGGTTATGTCGGTGATCGGTGTCAAGAGGCATCCTCCTTCTCTTGGGCGAGTCGGGCAAGGAGTCCGTCAAAGATGCGCTGGCGGCCGACCTGGCCCTTGGCTGCGGCGTCTTCGCGTTGCTTGATCAGAATGGGCGTG
>DATGEP010000017.1:0-1649 GCA_035310125.1 Ktedonobacterales bacterium | reverse complement strand
GGCGGGGGTCATGGGGCACCCGTTCTGCGTCGGTCCGCGCGCTCGCGCGCCAGATGCTGCTGGGGGTCGTCGAACCGATTTTCAGCTTGCCTCTCGGAATGCCGTGCTGGACCTGGCCATGGAGTTGGCCGGCAAGCCCGTGGTCCATCACACACTGTCGGACTCGCCGAAGGTGGACTCATCGACTACGGCCGCCAGCGCCCGGGCCGTCAGACCACGTACGGCCATCACCACAGGCGTGTGAAGCGTCGGGCCGTCGAGAGCCCCGCAGCGCCCTGACGCGCTGTCCTCCCGTCGCCCTCGGCGCGTGAGCCGCGAACAGACATTGGAACCGCTTCCACTACGATACTGGAAGATGGGACTGGTCGCAAGTGATCGTGCCGTACAGTGGGGCAACCCGCGGGGCAGGCCACGTGCTGTTCGGGCGGCTTGCTGTTGCGAGCCCGGGGACTCGGCCCGCCCAGAATCACGCGAGCGCCATGAGATAGCCTGCGGCTAGCCCCGGCAAGCGCGGCGCCGGACAGGTCCACTCCACGCCACGACAGCACCATGGTGCTACCTGTTTAGCGCCTCTCGAAGCTGAATGGCAACTCCCTCCCTCTCCTTTGCTTGTAACAGTGGTCGCACGTCGCGGACTGGGTAGAGCACCCGATCTCCTTCCACGTGCGCGAACGGCGTCAAGCCATGGGCGCGCACCGTGTCCGTTCCGAGTACTTCCTCCACCCTGATGCCGCGGGCCAGCAACGCGTCGGCGATCAGCGAGCGGTGGCATCGCCAGGGCACCGCCTCAGCGCACATCACCGCCACGGTGCCACGGCGGTCGAGAGCAATGAGCTCATCGATCGCCACCCGGAACGCCGCTGTCTGCATGTAATCCGCGTAGCCGCGAAAGGAGGAGTTGCGCCACGCACCATTGGGTGAGTTGACCCAAGGCCGACGAAACCCACCCAGGTCGGAAAGATGCACGTAACGGATCTCCACCAGAGCGAGGGCCGGTGCAAGCATCGCCTCGACAAACTGGGGGTTGTGCCGAGAACGCGGGACTCTGCGTACGTCGGCCAGGACCCCGACACGCTGGGCGCAGAGAAAAGCGATGAAAGCAGTGAGCGAACGGGTGGAATGGCCGATCGTCAGGAACGGTGCCCCCGTCATGGCATTCCACTGTAAAGCATGCTGTCAGGGGACCCGGTTGTCGCACTCACGCCGCTGGTGAGTTCGACACCGTACGTCGTGGCAGGTCAAACGACGCTTCGATCTAACATCCCACGCTATCATCGCGTGGGTAAGCAGGAGCAGGAATCCATCCCCGCCGCGTATCGAGGGTTAGCGCAGTGCATCAAGACTGGCGATGACGCGCGATGTTGGAATAGGTTCCATGTTGGTATCATGGCCGTATGGAGGCTTGCCAGCAGACTGTTGACCGGTCTTCACAAAATGTGTCTGCCCGCGAGGGTAGTGGGTAAGAACACGCGATGACGACGATTCAGGATGTGGCGCGTGAAGCGGGTGTAGGCGTTGGTACGGCTTCGCGCGCCATGAGTGGCAATCCACACGTTGCGGACGCGACGCGGGCACGCGTGATCGCCGCGGCGGAGCGATTGGATTTTCGTCCGAGCCCGATCGCCCGCGCCTTCTCGCGCGGGCGCACG
>DATGEP010000016.1:0-4006 GCA_035310125.1 Ktedonobacterales bacterium | reverse complement strand
CATCTTCCGTACGTCATGCATCACGTTTCTCTCCCCGTGTCCGCTGTGCGGCCCGGACCACAGCGGACCATCGGCGCCGGGTGGTGAGGGGCAGCCGATGGAAGGTCCAGGTGGCCGGCTCAGACGGCGATGACGACCGTGCCGCGCGCATGTCCGTCTCCGACATGCCCGATCGCTTCGGGGGTCCTGCTCAGGGGGTACGTCCCGTCAAGGACTGGTGTGACCGTCCCGGCTTCGATGAGTCCCTTCAGGACGAGCAGGTCCGCATTGCCGCGGCCGCCGCCGTGCCGATCTTGACCGGGCGCTCCTTTTTGCCCTTACCCAGTACCAGCAGGCAACCCTCATCGAGCCGAGCGCGCTGGAGCATGGGTGTTAGTAGTTCGGAGGCACGAATCTCCGTATCCAGCAGCGTCAGGAAGATCGCGCGGTTGCGCACGTTGCTCGCCGTCGGCGTCGAGAGTGTCGCCAGCACCTGACGAATCTCGGCCTCGGTGAGGATCTCGACGACACGCTTGGTTACCTTTGCCTGGCATATCGCTCGCCACCGCCCCGAGTTCGACGAGCACTGAACAGACAGTTTCCTCGGCGCTACAACAAGCGTGGATAGCTTGCGCGAGCGAGGCGCCTCGTGCGGCTTGCGCAGGGCAGCGTTCATATCGCCGCCCGGTAGCTGCTATGCGAGCGATGCGCGAGCGGCGACACCCCGACGCGAGCGGCTCAAAGTTGTCCAGACTTTCGTCGAGCTATGCGCTCGCGGACGGGCAGGTCATGGGCTACACTCAGGCTGCAGTTCGCACAGCGTAGCCGCGTAATGCACCATCGAGGGACGCAGATGAGGGGCGCACGAGCCGCAAGAAAGCGTGAATACAGGATATGCGCACGTTCAGCAAGACGCTCAGCAGACTCGTCGCTCTCGTGGTCGTCGTAGCCCTGGCGGTATTCGCCATCGCGAATCAGCTCCCGCTGCGAGTGCAGTTCCTCGGCCAGCCTTTTGCCGCCAACCTGTGGTGGGTCGTTGCAGGCTCAGCTCTGCTCGGCGCCCTCTTCTCCCTCGTCCTGCTGGCGCCTGGACGTGTGGCGGCTGGGTGGCGCAACCGCTCCCTCACCCATGAGCAGACACACCGCGAGCACGCCACCCGCGCGGGCTGGGACCAGGAGCGCGCGGCCCTTCTCGCCGACAATCAGCGTTTGCAGGCAGGGAGTGATGAGGGACAAAGCGCGCCGCTGTCGACCACAGGCGCAGTGCCGAGATAACGGAACGAACGAAAGGTGATGGGATGCACTCACGTGACATGTCCCAGATGCGCCCGTGCCCTGTAGCCGCTGCCGACCGTGCTGCCGAGTCTTCGGTGCCGCCCGTTTGGCAGCGGCCCATCCGAGTCCTCGTCCTGGAGGACGATCCTGATATCAGGGATCTCCTGGCGGTTGTTCTGGGCGTCCATGAAGGTTTCGCGGTGGAGATCGTTGACGACGTCGCGGGTTGCCTCAAGCAGTTGCACGTGAGCGTGGCAACCGAGGAACCGGCACCTTTCGACGTGCTGCTGCTCGATCTCGTGCTCCGCGATGGGCATCTTGGAACGGAGGTGTTGCGGGCAGCGGCACAGCCGGAGGTGCAATGGCGCCTCCCTCCGGTGGTCGTCTGTACCGGACACTCGAGCGCATATCTGGCTAGCCACGCGCCGGAGATTGCGGCAAGTAAGGCACGGGTGCTGCCCAAGCCGTTCGATATCGACGACTTCGCGGCGGAACTACGGATGGTCGCTCTCGGCCATCAGGCGACCGAGCCGCTGACGAGTGATCGGGACACGTGAGTGCGATGCGTGCACGTCGTTGAGCGTCGTTGAGCGTCGTCGAGCGTCGTGATGAGCCGCGCACTACCCGCTGAGCAGATGGCGGCAGAAAGGCAGAAACCCATGCGACACACCCTCACTCATTACGCCTACCGGGCGGTTGTCTTGCTCGTGGTTGTCGTGCCGCTGGTCGCTACCGGCCTCGCCATTGGGCTCCTCTGGCAACGGGCGGTGCAGTGGCGGGATCTCGTGTTACTTGGGACCATGTACTTTTTGGTCGCGATCGGCGTCACTGTGGGCTACCACCGCATGCTCACGCACCGTAGCTTCGTGCCCCATCCGGCCGTCAAGTTCGTCCTCCTGGTCCTTGGCTCGATGGCCCTCGAAGGCGATGCCATCCAATGGACGGCGACGCATACCAAGCACCATGCGCTGGCCGACCGGCCAGGCGATCCACATAGCCCGCTCGACGGGTTCTTCCATGCGCATCTCGGCTGGATCTTCGCGGAGACCGATGCCGATCCCCGACGTTACTGCCGGCACCTGCTGCGCGATCGTCTGGTGGTCTTCGTCAGCAATACGCATCTGCTCTGGGTCGTGTTGGCGATGGCCATCCCCTTCGCGATTGGCGGCGCGCTGGGTGGCTGGGCCGGTGCGTTGACTGGCCTGCTCTGGGGCGGATTGGTCCGCCAATTCCTCACGCACCACGTCACGTGGAGCGTCAACTCCGTCTGCCATACCTTCGGCAAACGCGCGTTCGAGACGAATGATGCCAGCCGCAATGAGTGGCTAGTGGGACTGCTCGGTTTCGGCGAGGGCTGGCATAACAATCACCACGCCTTCCCGCGTTCGGCCTTCCACGGGTTGCGCTGGTGGCAATTCGACCTCGCCGGCTACGTGATTCGGCTGCTCGAACGCCTGGGGCTGGCACACGACGTCTATCGTGTCGCCCCTGCCACGCTGGCAGCGCGCCAGGCGCGGTCCGTCGTGGCGCGGAACGCACCACTCGAAACAGAGCGACCGGAGACGACCGCCGCCATCCGCGAGGAGAGTGTCGCCTCGTAAGATGATGCGAGAAGACGGCGGTGACGGCCATAGAGGAGAAACGCCGTGTCACAGTACGTCCATGTGGGTATCGTGCTGATCACCGTGCCCAACCTGATTTTCATCGTGCTCATGCTGATCGTCTTTGTACTAGGCGTCGCGCTGTCGCGACCGCGTGGCCCTGGCGAACTACACCGAGATCGTTGAGGGGCGCGGCGGCCCGCACGGCGGCGTCTTCCTCGACATCACCTCACGCGACAAGACGTACATTCTGGAGAAGCTGCCCCGCATGTACCGTCAGTTCATGGAGTCGCAGATGCTCGACATCTCGCACGAGCCGATGGAGGTCGCCCCGACCGCGCACTACACGATGGGCGGTGTCGTCATCGCGGAGCCAGAAACACAGGCGACCGCCGTCGCTGGCCTCTACGCCGTCGGCGAGGTCACGACGGGCCTCCACGGCGCCAACCGTCTCGGCGGCAATTCTCTGGCTGAAATCATCGTCTTTGGTAAGCGCGCGGGCGAAGCCGCCGCGACCTATTCCCAGGTGGTCGAAATTCGGGTCCGTTCGAAGGTCGCCATGCGCCAGGCGCACGACGATCTCGACGGGCTGTTACGCGAGGGGGATGAGCTGGCGCGCCCACTCCAGCGAGCGCTGCGCGACACGCTCTGGGAGTGCTGCGGCGTGATGCGCACCGAGGAGCGGCTGCGGCGCGGCCTCGCCCGCGTCTCCGAACTGCGTGACGCAGCCTCGCATGTGGACGTGCGCCCCAGCGCCGAGGGCTACCAGGACCTCGCGCTCGCGCTCGACCTGCGGGCCTCACTCGTGACGGCCGAGGCGACGCTGCTGGGCGCCATCGAGAGGCGCGAGAGCCGCGGCGCCCACCAGCGCAGCGATTACCCTGCGCTCGATCCGGCGCTCGCGCTCAACTTCGTCGCTGCTTGCGACGTCAGCAAGGGCGACCGGCTCACCGTCACGCGCTCACCCGTCCCGCCCATGCCCACCGAACTAGCGTCCTGGGCCGGCGCCCCTCCACCCGATCTGTCCCTCACCGGGCGCCTGTTAGAGTAGGATCGCGATGTTGGCCGCTCAGCACGTGATGAAACAGGGATCGCGCCGCTCATGGATCACACACAGAAGCTCATCCGTTTCTTTCGCGGTGCAAACGAGT
>DATGEP010000015.1:0-15148 GCA_035310125.1 Ktedonobacterales bacterium | reverse complement strand
ATCGGAGAAGACGATGGGAGCGGGTGCGCTGGCTCCGCCACAGGGCGCTTCGAAGCCGGGATTGGCCACGAAGTTTTGCAGCGTCAGCCGGTCACCGCGGATCCCCGGCTGGCATTCGAAATCAATCGTGATCTGAGTCTTGAATCCGGCGCGATACTGCTGCGGATCGTACGGGATCTCCCACGTGCATTTGACGACATCGAAATAGGAATAATTGGTCGCGCCCGGCGCCGCCACACGCAAGACATACGGCAGGCTCTCGTTCCGGATCGCGGCGATGAGCGCATGCTCTTTGTTCAGCACCGCCTGCGCGGTGCCGCCATAGATCATCAGCGCCAGCGTGACATGCCGGTTTTTATACTGGATGCGCGAGATCTTCTCGCCCGGCGTGCGAATATTGTTGCCGCGCACGTCTATGAGGTCGGCCAGCGGCAGCTTGAGACTGTCCCACGCCACCCAGGTCGAGGTGAAGTCATTGCAGTCGAAGACGCTGGTGAAGGTATCGGTCAGCGCACTGTAGGTGCCGATCTGGAACGTCGTCGTCGTGGCGCCCGTCGGCGGTTGCGGTGGTGACAGTGGCATCTCTCGCTCCCTCGCCTTCCTTCGTCTCTCACGCGTACGTTATGCCTTCGTGCGAACATACCTCCAGGCACGCCTCCAGGCACGCCTCCAGGCACGTCGCTACCACGTCGCTACCAACCTCCGCGTCCCGCGCCCCACGCGCCAATCACGGCCAGCACCCCCGGCTGCCGGCGCATCATCCCGCCCTCTCGATCGCGCTCGGCGAGCTTGCGCGCGACGATGCGCTCCATCATCGCTTCGGTGCTGCCGTAGAAATGATTGTGCTGCGTTGTATCGCCCCAGACGGTCGAAGGGCCATGCGACCCCCCGCCGCTGCCACCCGCTCCTCCGCCACCGCTCCCACCATGCGTCGCGGCATGCAGCGGCGTCGCAACCGCGCCCGCCAGGCGCTGGGACGCCGCGGCGATCACGGGCACGCCGTTGTGCAGGCTCGTCGCGAACTGCGCCACCAGGTGATCCATCCACTGATCGTCCCCATGCAGCGGCCCCTCTTCCGGCGTGCTGTGCTTGAAAAAACGCGCCACCGCGGCGGCGATGAGTCCCGCCTGCTTTTGCAGCTCCGGCGTTTTCCCCAGCATGCCGTCAATGAGATTCTGGATGAAATCGCCGCCCCACTTCTTCGCCGTCGCCTTGTCAGGAAAGAGCTGCTGGAGCACCTGTGTCAGCAGACCCTTCGTTTGAGCCACGGACCTGGTCAAATGCTCGGTCACGCCTGCCTGGAACGCCTTATCCATCCGCTCACCCGCACCTTTGCTCTGCTGCGCGACCAGATCCGAGATCGTGGCCCATCCCTGATCCCAGGCGGTACCGATCTGACCGAGCGTATTGCCGATATCTGCCTTGAATTGACTGATATCTCCGAGGAACTTTTGGGGGTCGGTGATATATTCGCCGCTCGCGATATCGGCGATGATGACCGCGAGATCTGCCAGGGTCAGCACCAGGCCGCCAATCGCCGTCGCCGCGATGCGTGCCAGCGTGCCCAGGATCGCCAGGAAGATTTTGGTGTCCTCGGCGGTATGCCCATTGGTCAGCTGATTGAGCACGTCAGCGAACCTCCCGAGCGCCGGCCCCACGCCGTTGACGAGGTCGGTCTCGATCGACGCCAACGTCCCCCATGCCTGGCCGACGATATCTCCAAAATCCTTGAGTTGTTTCTGATGCGTTGGATCCGAGAGCCAGTTCGCCAAATTTTGCAACAGGCTCATGAAGGAGTTGCCGGCGCCGCTATCGCCCACGCCCTGGAAGAGCCCAGCGAAGATGCTCCCGATTGACCCCAGCCCGCCGCCAAGCAGCTGCCCCACGACGCCGGCGACCTTGCCGAATGCGGTCGCCAATCCCTCCAGCGAGTGCTGCGTGGAGGGGTCATTCAGCCACTTGGTCAGGCCCGAGAACATCCCCTCGATGTTCTTGCCCACGCCGGTCTTCTCCAGCGATCCCACCAGAGCGTCGAACATCAGCTTCGCATCATGCACCGCACCGCCGAGCACCCCACCAATGAGATCGGCGAGCCCCTGGATGTCCTTCTGGTGCGCGTCCATCCACTTCGAGAGATCGTCCAGACCGCCCTTCATCTCGGCGAACATGCCGCCCTTGATCGGATTGCCCTTCGCATCCGTGCCGCCCGCCTCCAGGCCGAAGTTTTGCAGCCGGTCTACGAAGCTGGAGGCTAACCCCCACCAGGTGTTCGTCGCGACCTGGCCCGCCGCGCCATATTCGCCGCGCGCCTTGGCGTAGCGCTCCAATGCGGGCAGAAGTGTCGCCTGCGCGTTCTTGGGATCGTAGCCATACAGCTTTTCCAGCACCGCCGGATTGATGTTCAAATCCATTTTGAGCATCATCGAGCGGCCCATCATCGCCTCGACGACCGCCTGGGTGGCCCATTGCAGATTGAGGCCAGGACGTCCCTGCGTGCTGGCGATATCCGCGATGACCGGCAGATACGATTCGACCTGGCTGACATCGAAGTGCTGCGAGCCCATGCGCGTGATCGCCGCCATGAGATCCTGGCGCGTGTAGGGGATCTTCATCGAGAATTGCTGCGTCCAGGCCGCGAGCTGCTGGCTCTGGTTCACGCCGTAGAGGAAGCGCCAGTTGTAGACGTTGCGCTCCGTCGCGACGTTGAGATTGAACATCTCCTCGCCGGCGCGCTCGATGGCGTTGATGAGCGGCTCAAAGGCGTTGGCGACGTTTTGGACCACGTACATCAGCGAGGCGAGATTGACCAAGAACATGCCGATCTTGCCCGCACCGGCTTCGGTCTCCCCGCCCAGGCTCTGCATGTTGCGGCTCAGCCCGCTCAGCTGGCTCTGTGCCTGCTGGACGGCCATCCCCAGACCGGTCGCGTTGCCGGTGATGTTGACCGTGACGCTGTTGTCACTGCTTCCAAATGCCACGTTCGCCCGTCCGTTTCGCGTCCTTGTCTCTCAGCCCGCCTCAGCCCGACTCAGCCCGACTCCGCCATGGCTTTGCGCCGCACGGCATCCAGGTGCTGCCGGGTCCGCTCGCGCTCACGCTCCTGCTCGCGCTGTCGCTCGGCCTCGGCGACCTCCAACATGCGCGCCCACTTGGCACAGAACAGCTTCCAGGCCCAGCGCACGATGTCGGCGTGATGCTCGTGAAAGCACGCCCCGATCGCCTCGATCACCTCCAGCAGATCGAGACCTGCCGTTAGCGCGTCGCCGTCCGCGGGCGCGTCTCCCTCCGCGCCCGCGCCTGCGCTCGCCCAGTCTGGCTCCTGCCACTCCCACTCGGACCAGGGGTGTGAGGGCTCACCGGCGCCGTCACGGCCTGTGCGTCCTCCACCTGCTCCGACGATGCGCTCGGCGACGCGCTCGACGTGATGCCGAAGCGGGTGGTAAAAAAATGATAGACAATCTCATCCCGCTGCTCGTGCGTCAACGCATCCGTCAGCGCGAGCGCGTCGGCCTCAGACAGACTCCAGCGCGCGATATCCAAAAAGAAGTCGCGCACGTCCGCCTGATACGCGCGGATCTCCCCCGCGATCGTCTCCTTCGAGACCGTCTCCCCCGTCGCCGCCAGCCGGTCACGCAGCGCGACCAGGCGCTCCGAGAGCAGCGGGATCTCGAAGCCCCTTATCATCGTCGCGGTATCCACATCGTCGCGCAGCTGCCACGTTCGCACCTCGCCGCTCCCCGGCAGCGTCTTGCTGATCTCGACGTAATTACACCGGATCTCGTCCAGATTGAAGACCTTCGCCACAGTTGGCATCCGTCCCGTCCTTCCTCTCCATGCGTGCTCTTCGACCGCCTCATGCTGCGCGGCTGCCTAATATGAGTTCGCCTGGCTATTGGCCAGCGTCACCGTAAAGGCATTCGTCACACCCGCCGGCCGGTTATTGATTGCCTCGAACGTCACCGGCTGCGGCAGCGGCTTGGCATCCAGTCTCGGGGTCAGCTTCGCCGCGCTATAGAAGACATTGGGCAGGCTGACCTGGAGCGAGTTCAACAGATCCGGCTGCCAGAGCGCCAGCAGCGCCTCCTGGCCCACGATGGCGCTATCGCCGGCTCCGGAGGTGAACGTTCGCGCGCCGGCGTAGGTCAGTTCATACTGGCCCCAGTCGTTGAAGAGGACCTCGTAGCTGCCGCTGATGTCGCAGTTCCCCGGCAGGAAGTACACCGGGTTGAGTCCCTCGCTCTGGCAGTCATCCGGTGTGGTCGAGTTCTTGAAGGTCACATCGAACTTATCGATCGTCAGCGCGTTCAGCGTCGCGGCGTTGTTGAGCTGCCATTTGCCGTTGGCGTCGTAATGCGTCATCGGCCTGTTGGTCTCGTACGGCGGCAGGGTAAACGTGCCCAAATTCGAGAATCCGGTCGCATACCACGTGTGCTCGAACTTGAGCTTCTTGCCCTTCTCGGAGGTGATCTTCAGGTCGGCGCAGACGCAGTCAATGTAGCGCACTGCTTTCTGGAGCGTCCCGCCGTCGGTGTTCCACCCGATCTCGATGCTGTACGGGTCGTAGGCGCCCTTGCGGGTGAATGCGTGGGTGCTGGCCGATTGCACGATCCCTGCGTTGCTGTGTCCCTTCTGGAACGTCGCGGCGTTCGCCAGCGTGTAGGTATACGGCCCAGTTCCCGCTTTCGTCGTCAGATCCAGCGTCGCGATCTCCCACGTCGTCGAGGTGTAGCCCGGCTCGAAGATGCACACCGCGGTGCCGGTGGCGCCGAGGTTGGCGGCGACCTGGCACTGCGTAGCGCCGGCGAGGATGGCTGCCGAGAGCGTGGTATTGACCGTCGGCGCGGTGTAGGTGTCCGAACTGGTGCCGCACAAGGCTTGCAGCGCGTAGCCCGCCAGAATCGGATGCACGTACTCGACGATCTTGATGACCTCGTACTGCCCCTGTTTCCAGGTCAACGCCTTGAACGGCGAGGTATCGCCCTCTCGCTCGGATTGCAGTTTCGCCTCCGGATTGGCGTCCGACCCGTCCAGCCAATACCAGCCCCAGGTCGCGGGCACGCCCGTGCCCCACACGCTCTCTTTCCCGCCCGCGATATACACCGCGTTTTCGCGGAAGACATTCAAGCCGCCCGTCGCCATGCCGCCACCCTCACATCCCTGCGTCTATATGCACATCTCTATGGCAGTCGCTCTTCGCTCTGCACCACCGCCAGCCATCGCCCCGCCTGCATCATCTGTGGCCCGCTCCGGTGACGCGCCATCCCCGTCACGTCGTAGTCGGTCAGCGCCGTCCCCGTGCAGCTCGCCAGGGTTCCATCCAGCGTCGGGTGCTCCGCGAGAGCCTGCTGGATCGCCAGCAGGTAGCGCAAGACCTGTTTTTGCAGGTCGGTTTTGTCATTGCTCATGCAGATGACCTCGACGACGACGCTATGTGCGATTCCTTGGTACACCGGCGCCATGTCGTCCGTCAATCGCCCTTTCGCGTTCATCACCTGGATCGCCGGATATTCGGGAATCTCCAGCGTCTCGTAGGCATAGATGCCCTGCGGATGTGGCACCTGCACGCCATCGTTCCACAGCGCGTTGATCGCGTCCAGCTTGGCGTTGAGATACTGCGTCAGCGTGTTCGCGACCGCGACCGCCGCCGCCTCCATCCCCACCGTCTGTACCGCCATCTCCATGCCCTCCAGGTTACGGCATCAGTCCCTGCTGGCGCGCCTGCGCCTGGATGTAGGTATTCAGCCGATCCACGATGCCGCTGCGCCGCGCCCACGAGATGCCGACGATGGGCCGAGCCGGCATGCGGCTGGTCCCCCACTGATGATATCCCGCGCGCGCATCCTCTGAGCCCACGCTCAGGCTGTCCGCGCGCACGTCGAAGACGTTGCCCGGCGCGCCGCGTGCCGTCACGCTGGCCTGCAAATCGCCAGCCCGCACCAGAATGGGATGCTCCCCGCCGAAGCCGCGGCGCGTGCGATCCAGCACGGTCGCATCGGCGAGCGCTGCCCAGCCATCATCCTGTTTGTCGAGCAGATCGCCCTCGTAGTCGAAATTCTGCCGGAAATCAGCCAGCAGATCCTCGCCGATCTGTTCCCAGGCGAGCGAGAGATCGTCAATCCGCGCGCCCCACGTCGCCAGGCGCCGGCTGACGATCTCAACACCGTCCACCGTGATCGTGATCGGAATGAACGCGCCCTGTCCCGCCATCTCGCCGCTCTCCGTCTGTCGTATTTAGTGCGCTTTGCTGCCGCCCTGGCCGCGTGCCTGTCCGACATGCTTCCAGGCGTCTTTCTTCGCCATGTACGCCAGCGGCGAGCCGCTGCGTCCGCGCCCATGCACGCCCGCTTTGCCGTGCTTCGAGCGCCCGGTCCGCGAGGTGCCGCGGCGTCCACGTCCGTGTCCGTGGCTGGTATACCTCCAGGTCATCGCGACATCCTTACATCCCTACATCACTCCACCACGACGCACGCGGGTCCGTCCCATCGTGAAGACGGCGGTCGCGGCGAAGGGATCGCTACTCGTCGGGTCCGGCAGCACCGTGGCGCCAGCGGCCAGCGGATAGATCGGTTTCTCAGCCAGCGGCACGGCATCGCCAAACGGCGTGGCCCACTGAATGACGCCATCCACGATATCCGTGAGCATGAGCTCAGCCCAGCTGCGTCGCTCCGCCGCCGCCGGCGAGAGATCAGGCTCATTGGCTTGCATGTACCGGTCAATCAGGTTCGCGGTCGCCAGCTTCGCGTTGATCTGCCGCAAGGTGTGCAGGATGCCGCCATCCGCCCCGGTGTAGGGCATCTGGTAGATGCGGGCCAGCATCTGTTGCATCTCTACGCCGGCGTTGGTGATTTCCTGCGCGACAATACTGTTGCCGTTGGCCATGACGCTGCTGCCGGCCCCCGGCTGCGGCCAGAGGTCCTTGTAATTGGCGATGTTGGCGAACTCGTAGTCCACGTCCCTGATGGTGCAGTAGCCGTAATACTGGCCCGCCGCGCCAAACGTCAGCGTCACCGTCGCGTCCGTGATCGTCGGAGGTAATCCCGCCATCCCCGCGCGCTCCTCTCACCGTCCACCACTCACGCACCACGACGTATCCGACACATCCGCCAGCCGTCCCACTCACACGCCCCGATCGGCGCGTTACGCCTCCGGAGCGTCAGACTTCGAACCGCCGCCGCGTTTGCTGCCAGTGGGAGCGGAGGCCGCGAGAGCCGCACTGGCGGAGGCGTCCGCCTGGTGCGCCTGCCGCAGCGCTTCAAGCTCTTCGCGCGCCGCGGCGAGCTCCGCTTCGAGCGCGGCCTGGCGTTCGGCCACGCTTTCGGCGCTCTGCACCTCAGTCGGGAGCAAGATCGCCTTCGCCTGGCGCAACGCCTCGATCACCTTTGCATCGCTGGAGCGAAATTCCTCGCCCGCCGCATATTCGCGCCCGTCGTGCTGCACCGTGTGGGCGCAGATATACGACACGAGCGGCCGCACTTCTACCTCAGACATGAGAATCCTGCTCTCTTTCCGTCACGTTGTTCACGCTGTTCGTGCTCATGTTCTCCCATAGAGAACAGCGGCAAGCGATGATACCGTATGTGTTCTCATCGCTTGCTCACCATCTTCCGATTCTTACGCGATCGCGCTCTGAATGAGGTAGCCGCAGTCGCCGGAGATCAGCTGCTCGGCCTGCACGAGGCTCGGCTCGTAGTAGGTGCTCTCGACTTCCTCATCGCGCCACTGCTTCACCTGCCACGGCCGCGCCCGGAAGATTTTGCCGAGCGTCAGCGAATCGAGGCCGGCGTTGGGATCCACGTACGCGATAATGACGTTCTTGCCCCAGACATCCGTCATCGTCGGCACTTCGCCTTCCGCGCTGGTCGTGTAGACCGCAGCCGGGCAAATGACGCGCAGGCCCCAGAGCACATCGGGCAGGGCGCCATTTTCGAGGATGTCGCCATGCGTGTACTTGATGGAATCGCGGACGCCCACGTCGCGCTTCATGACGCGCGCCACCGCCGCCGGAATGATCGCGACATTGGCCTCTTTGCCGCCGGTCGCCAGACGGATCGCCTCACGCCCCGCGTCGAAGTTCATCTCGATGACGCTGAACGTGCCGCTGGTCTGCGACGCGAAACTCGCGTTGTTCCACTGCGACGTGCCGCTGAGCGTGGTCACATTCGCCGCTGGATAGTTGGCCGTCGTCAGCAGGATGTTGGCGACGCGCAGCTCCTCGTCGAGCAGGATCTTGTCCTGCACCCGCCGCACTTTGGACACTTCGAGCTGGAACACGTCGTCCTGGTTCGCACGCTGGCGATCCGTGACCCGCGTCTTCCGCGCGAATTCCTCGGCGCGGTAGTTCTTCAGTGTCGCGCCGAAATCCTCCAGGAGCGACGGCGAGCCATCGGCACGCAGCGTCCCGTAGCCGTCAGTGCGCTCGACGCGGAACGCCTGCCCCTTGTCCCAGACCACATAGTCATCCGACTCGTGTGCGACCGGGATCACGTTGAAAATCTGCTCGGCCACCATGCCCGTCGGGTGGTATCCCACACTGAACCTGCTGAGCGGCTGATTGATGTGTACCGTTCGACTGTTGTTGAAATTGACCGGTGCGTTACCTGCCATCCCTGGCGCTCCTCTTCCTCATCCCCACCAGCGCCGCCCACACGGGCAGCTCCCCAACCACGATTGCTCACCGGGCTGCCGGTTACGCATCTCCATGCCGCCGGCAGCCTCTCTCCATGCTCCACACGCGCTCAGCTCAGCTCAGCGCACTACGAGGTCACCAGCGTCGCGAGACCCTGCATCAGCAGGACGGTAATCACGTCGCCCGCCTGGGTCGCCGCGCTCAGCGCCTGCCCAATCACAAACGTGTTCGTTGCCGTCGTCGCTGGATTCAGGCTGGTGATCGCCACCGCCTGGCCGGAGGCGTTGACCTGCAAAAACTGGCCAATGGTCACCGCGCCGCCGGCGACCATCTTGGAGAGTCCCGCTATACGCACCCGAAGCGATTCGCCGGCCTGCACGGTCGGCGGCGTCGCGCTGTTGAGCACGAGCTGGTCGCCCTCATCCTGGTTCACGCCAAAAATGGGCTGCGTCGTCGCCGTTGCCTGGATCACATCAGCAAATCCAGCGCTGGCATCCAGAATCACCGCCGTGAACTGCGCGAGGCCGCCGCCGCCGACGTTCGCGCTCGCCTTCATGGGGATATCAATTCCCTTAAGTTCTACTGCCATGCCACACCCGTCTCCTTGTGTCCATCTCGTCCTCAGCGGCTCGCGATGCCTTCCTGCGAGCCGTTTCCGCACTCCTTCGCCGCGTTTGCCTGGAGTTCGCGTTGGCGCTTAGCCCTGGCGCTTAGCCCTGGCGCTTAGCGATAGCCGATCTCCCGTGCCGCGCGCTCGTACAGCGCCATCTGCTTGGCGTAGTCCAGGCCATCGAGGGCCTTGCCTTCTTCAGCCAGCGCGATCCGCTCCGCCATCGCCTGGAGCTTGTCGCTGTCGGTGGGGCCACCCGGCTTCTCGCCAGCCCGCACGGTCCGCCGGCTCTCCTGGTCGAAAGAATTGCCACGCGCGGTCAGGTCCACTGACGCCGCCAACGCCGCCTCGATGACGGCGTCGAATGCGCCCCGCTGCCGCTCGCTGAGCTTGAAGCCCTCGCTGAGCATGAACGCCTTGTAGCGGTCCGCGAAGAGCTTGCTGAAGCCGATGCGCGCCGTGCGCATGACCGGCTTGCCATCGCGCATGCCCGCTTTGTACGTGAACGACTTGCCGCGTGCCCACTCGTCGAGCTGCGTGCCGACCTTGGTTTCGTAGAGCTGATACGCGGTCCGCGCGTGCTCCTCACGCAGCGCCTTGAGCTCGGCAAACATGCGCCGCTCGGCGAGGGTCATTTTCTGTTCGCGTCCGTCGCCACCACGCTCGGACATCTTGCGCCCCATCTTCATCGGCGCGTCGCTGTGGTCGCCGTCGCCGCTGTGGCTGTGCTCCGCGTACTTGCCGTGCATGTGTCCCTTGGTCGTCATCGGACCGTGCCGATCCGCTTTCGCGTCGAAGCCGCCATCCTCTTCCTCGCCGTCATCGGCGCCGCCGTCGGCTTCGTCCTCGGAGTCCCCGCCGCCATCCTCGTCGTACGAACCATTGTCAGCGTCCATGTTGCCGCTGTCGGTGCCGTCGCCGAACTGGTACGCGTTCTCCTCGCCCTCCTCCTCAAGGTCGAGCTCGTCCAACTCGTCCTGATTCGCGAGCTCCGCATTCCGTTGATCCTTCAGCTTCCGAGTTGCCACCTGTTCCCACCCATCCTTGCCGCTTGTGCGAGCCATTCGCTCCGGAGCGCCAGCACGCTCGCTGGCCGCCTTCGACGCACTCCCACCACTGCCACCACTGCCATATCGCTGGATCCAGCGCTCCAGCCGCGCGTTCACGCCCGCCGGCACGCCCGCCATTGGCGTGCCCGTGTGCGCCCCACCCAGCGCCGCGAGCGCCGCGCGGACCGCGTTGATGTTAAGCGGCCCACGCCGCGTGTAATGCCCGCTGGCATCCAGCGGTCCCGCGCCTTCGTACACGGGCAGCTTCCACGACTCCTTGTCGTCAGGATCGCCGGGCACGAGAAAACAGCTGCGTGGGAGCTTGCTCTTGTTGACCGACGCCCAGGAGCGATTGGAGATCTCCATGAGCGCGATGCGACTTACCGCCTCAGCGACGGCGTCGTGCAGGAGCCGCACATCACGGGCGACGCGCTGGGCCTCGCTCAGATGGACGTCGCCCATCGTCTTCAGGAACGGCCGGTTCGTCAGCGCCCCGCCCATGAGAACGTTGTGATAGACCGTGCCGCTTTCCGGGTCCTTCCAGTCACCAAACTCCGGCGAGAAATAGCGATACTGCTCCTCTTGCAAGAGCTTCGCGCCATAGGGTGTCCAGCGTACCAGACCCCACATGCCGGCTGGCTGGTCGTTGTGCGCGGAGCGAAACTCCAGCCGCTCCAGCCAGCCGGTGGCCGCGCCTTGATCGTGATCCACATCGAGCGCGATATCAATGTGGCGCACCCGCTGGTCGAAGTTCGCCTTCATTTCCGCGAGCTTGGCGCGCGTGAAGTCGAGCGTGCCGTAGCGGTCATGCTCGAACGTGCCCGTCGGCGCGATCATGATCCACGATCGCGGCTTCCCGTCGGCGCCGCTTTCGTCGAGGCGTATTCCGCCGGTCGCGAAGAGATCAATGTCGCGCCATGCCTGTGCGCTGTTGCGAGCGATCCGTGCTCCCACTGTCCTCACCACCATCCCTGCCGCGTTACGGCAAACACTTGCTACTCAGCCAGCCCACCGGCACAACGTCCTGATGCGCCGTGGTCTGTGCAGACAAGCATTCATAGGTAAACGGCCCGCGGACGCATGTGTTGAACGCTTCGGCCGCATGGAGGGCGATCACCAGACGCGCCATGGGATCCTCATCATGTGTCGCGAAGAGCGCGCCCATCGCTGGTTCCTGTCCGCTTCCAATCGCTATGTATCCGCACTGCGTCTCGCACACGGTAAACGTCTCGTCAATCGTGAACAGCCGGCCGCGGTAGCCCACCAGGAGCGAGCTATCCGTCTCTTCGTCAGAGGTATTCGACACCTGCACGTGGCCACCATCCTTGAGACATTGCCGTAGCGCGTCCATGAAGTCGGTCGCCAGAAATGCTTCCGTGTCGAGATCCGCGCGATGCGGAGGCTTCGACGAGAGAAGGCGATAGCGCACGAGTTGCGCGAGACGGAGCGAGCCTGCCACGCCGATGAGCATGTCGTCGAGCCGGAACACCTTCCGCCGCGTCAGGACGTTGAGGTACTGTCCACTCACGGACGCACTATCCGCGCCCACGTACACCACGCCGTCCTGTACCACACCCACCACACACGTCATCCCTGATCGCCTCCTGATGGCTCCTGATGGCTCCTGGGCGCTCATTTCTGCCCGGTCAGGCTCCGCGCCGTGCGGGAGACCATCCGCGCC
This sequence comes from Ktedonobacterales bacterium, assembly GCA_035310125.1. Classification (GTDB taxonomy): domain Bacteria; phylum Chloroflexota; class Ktedonobacteria; order Ktedonobacterales; family JADMIN01; genus DATGEP01. Next base: position 3,182 of record DATGEP010000015.1, on the reverse strand, counting down.
ATCAGTAACAGGACTGCCAGCCAGCCCACGACCCCCAGTAAACAGCCGCTCCCAAGGCCAACGACCAACACCGAGATCAGCGTCCACGACTGCATCGTTCCCACCTCTCCGGTTGCCTCTCAGCTGCCTAATGCCGCCTAATGCCGTGCCACCATCAGATCGGGGCGCTTCGCCACCGCGAGCTGCGCTTTGGCCGCCTGGAGGCGCTGCTCCTCCGCCTGTTGCAGACCCGCCAGCAACACCTGTTTGACGTACGAGAGCATCTCGCCGTTGATCTCATCCTCGCTGGCAATGCCGCGATTCACCAGCAGCCGGCACAGCGCGTGCACAATGCCGGTTTCCTGGATGTGCCGCAGCTCCATCGTGAAGCCGGTTTTGAGCATCGCCTGGCGCAGTTGCTCGCACTCGCCCTCAAGCTGCTTGACCGCGTGCTTATTCCATTGCCGCGTCTTCTGTGCGCGATCAGCCGGTGTCGTCTGCTCGTCCGTCACCGTCGCCGTTGCCGCCTCGTCCACATCCGCCGCCATGACCAGCGCTCCTTACCTGCCTGTTGAATCCATTATCGCACGAGTCCGCTAGTGGTCTCTAGCGGCCCTGCTTGCCTGCCGGTTTACCCCTGGCGTTGCGGCTCGACCCGCCGACACCATTCACATGGACCGCGCTCGCGTTCAGCTGTTTTGTCGTCTGCGTCTTCGCCGGCTTTGGCGGTTTCTTGCCTGATGCTTTCTTGTCACTGCTCATCGTGTCGTCCTCCTCCTCCTCTCGCTCGTTCGTTCGTTCGTTCGTCACAGCTCAGCCAGCTCGTAGCCCAGATTCTGGAACGCCTCCGCGATCACCGCATCGCTCGCCTCGCCCCACTCCACCATGGCGATCGCCGCCTCGGTCAGCGCATCCTGTTGCGCCGGCGTCAACGCAGTCCAGTCCGGCGGCGTCCACTCGGCATCGCTAAACAGGCCTGGCAGCGGATCGAGCGCGCCGCGCACGAGATCCCACGCAATGCTCGCGGCGCGGTACGCATCCAACGCCCCCTTCTGGTCATCAGTCAGATCATCCCGGTTCGGCAGGACCACGGGTGCGGGCATGCCTTGGATTGCCGCCGCCAGCGCCGGCGAGGTGGTGTTTAGCGTCTCGGGATGCGCCTGCCAGTATTTCCACGCCTGATTCCACGTGAGCTGCGTCTGATCCCCCACGCCGCCACTGCCGTAGCGCAGGCCGCACTTACACCCCGCTCCACAGGCGGTATGCCCATCTCCTGGCGTCGCGTTCAGCTCATTGACACCGCTGCCTGGAGGCGTGTAAGGACTGCCGTCGGCGTAGTCGGGACAATCCCCACAATGCACGGCCAGGGGCTCTAGGTCCCAGTACACGTAGTAGAACGGATTGGCGGGGTCGGTCAGCGGGCCATCATAATAGCCATCGTTGAGCGCCGGCCAGGCGAGGTTGGCCTGCATCTCGATCCGCGGATCGGCACTGGTGAGCCACGCACTGAGCCAGTCCTCGAAGCCCGGATCTCCGCTGTCATCCAGCCGGTTCACTCGCTCGCCTTCGCCGAGAGTGAGCGGAGCGTGAGACGCGCCCACGCGAAATACGCGCCGATCATCTCCCATCGCCACCGTCACCTGGTCGAGGACCAGCTCCGCCGGCGGAACATGTTCCGCCGGCATCGGCGCGCCCTCAGCCACGTAGGCCAGCGTGATATGCGGCGTATAGGCGAATGTCGCATCCGCGTGGATGCCCGCCGCCTCCAGACGCTGGCACAGTCCCGCACGCCACTCCTGGAGGCCAGGCACGTTCACCAGCGCGATAATGGGCACCTGACCCTCACTCGATGGACTCGGCAGGAAGCGCCCCACGCCGGAGATTCGACCAGAGAGCGACGGCGCCTCTGCCGCATAGCTGGCGACGACCTGGTCGAGATCCTCGCGCGACCGTCCCGCCAGGTCGCTCACATCTCCCAGATACGCCAGCGTGATATGCAGATCGCTCGCCGGCTCCCCGTCAGGAAGCGCGAGCCGCGCCGCAACGGCTGGCGCGAGCAGAAACGCCACCATGATGCCGGTGTGCTTCGGCGGCGCATCCGCATCAGCGAAACGGAATGCTCCGCCCTCAGAAAGTGCCGTGGGCTTCTGCGCCTGATCCCGTTGCCATGCCTGCTGCGCCTCAGCGGCCATTTTCGCCACGCTGGGCGCATAGAACCCCAGCACCTGGCGCATGCGCTGCTCATTGACCGGCCCGATGTGTCGAGCTGACTTGAGCGATACCTGCTGCCAGTAGTCGCGCTGCCCCTCCTGGTGTGCTCGCATGTAGGCGTCGCGCAGGATCGCGACATGCCGCGCGATAAACCGTGACTGCACCGCGGCATGCTCATGCGCCGGCAACGCGCGCAGCTCACGCACGAGTGTCCGGACGCTGGCGCGCAGTTTCCGCTGCGTGGATGCGTGGAGGCGCACGAAATCTGGATCGCTCGCCGCGATCCGTCGCGTGTCCTTCGCGCTCGGCGTCCTTGCTGCCGTCATCATCATCGGGTGCTTCGCCTATTCCGCGGATTCCTCAGCGCTCTCAGCGCTCTCGGGGCCGAGCTGGGCCACGAGAGCTGGCCAGTTGTCGAGGGTTAGCATGACCGCGGCGTCTTCACGGATCGCACGTGGCTCGCTGGTCAGCTCACGGATGCACGCATCCCACAGCGCCATGCCACGCGGGCCGGAGCGCTGCACCTCGAAGGGATATTCATCGCTGCGTGGGTGCTGGGTTACGCGCGGGTTCTGGTGTCGAGTTGCCATATGTGGACTCCTCTCAATTCGCGGATCAATTCGCGAAGGCTGTGACTCTTATGCACCACGTGAATAAAGTCGGTATGCGTGATTTTCCCGTAGCCTACGGTGTACTCGTGCTCGCCGCCGAAGCCTGGCGTGCTCCGGATCTCGTACCAGATTGAAATCGAGGATGCGGGGACGTGCGCACTGAGAACGAATTGGCCACCTGTGCCCTTCTTGGCAAAGTACTTGGCAACGCTGAGGCGATCTGTGAACGGAATCCCTGCCCGCTGCTTACCATTATGCAACCGATCTTCCCATCCCGTGGGATCCGTATGACCATTGGTTCCGTGGAATAGCCGAATAGTCCCGTCTGGCGTCAACCGGGGATCGTGGAGAACTGACCACTCACTCACTTCACTGAGTTGC
>DATGEP010000014.1:0-9955 GCA_035310125.1 Ktedonobacterales bacterium | reverse complement strand
CCTCCTTTGTTGCCCGCTTGACATAGTGAACGCTTGCGGAATACACTGAGAGGGTATCGTGGCTTTGATCGGGAAGAGTACGCGGAAACCAGCCGGCAGAGACGGGGCGCCTTGTGGTGCGAGCGCTCCGCAGTGATGGTCCGCCGAAGTGACCCGTTAGCCTGCGGCGTGAATGATCAGGTGTAGCGTCGCACGGGATGCGCCCGTTATCGCGCGGTTGAGGCGGCTGCCCAAACACACACAATGGGCGCGCCGCAAAACAAGGTGGCACCACGAGAGCCTTCCCTCGTCCTTGGCGGGGAAGGCTCTCTTTGCGTCTACAAAAGAAGGTGCGTAACGATGACAACGGAAGAGCGAGTCGAGCCGGCGAGCGAGCGACGCCTCGACCAGATTCCCAAGACCTATGACCCACAGACGACGGAGCAGCGCATCTACGCCTGGTGGGAGTCGAGCGGCTACTTTAAGCCGCGCCCCAGCAACAATCCAGACCGCGCGCCGTTCGTCATCAGCATGCCGCCGCCCAACGTCACCGGCGCGTTGCACATCGGGCATGCGCTAACCTCGACGATGGAAGATATCATGATCCGTTACCACCGCATGCGTGGTGACGAGACGCTCTGGGTTCCCGGCGAAGATCATGCCGCCCTCGCGACCCAGGCCGCCGTCGAGCGCCAGCTTGCCAAAGAAGGCACCAGCCGCCACGAGATTGGGCGCGAAGCCTTCGTCGAGCGTGTCACGGCGTGGGTCAAGCGCTACCGGCATCGCATCCAGGATCAGCACCGCCGGCTCGGCGTCTCCTGCGATTGGGACCGCGCCCGCTTCACACTGGACGAGGGGCTGTCGCGCGCCGTTCGCGAAGTCTTCGTCCGGCTGTACGAGGAAGGGCTGATCTATCGTGGCGAGCGCATCATCAACTGGTGTCCCACCTGCAATAGCTCCATCTCCGATCTGGAAGTCAACGTCGTAGACACACCTGGTAAGCTCTACTACGTTCGCTATCCTCTCGAACAGACGGAAGGCGAGACGGAGCAGCGCTACATTACCGTCGCCACGACGCGTCCCGAGACGATCCTGGGTGATACAGCGGTCGCCGTCAATCCCGATGACGAGCGCTACCGCGATCTCGTCGGGCGCTACGCGATTCTGCCCATTATGAACCGGCGCATCCCCATCATCGCCGACGACGCCGTTGATAAGAGCTTCGGCACGGGTGCCGTCAAGGTCACGCCGTCGCATGATCCAACAGACTTCGAGATCGGCAACCGGCACGGACTGGAACGCATTCAAGTCATTGGCTTTGACGCCAAGATGACCGATGCGGCGGGGCCGTTCGCCGGGCAGGACCGCTACGAGGCGCGCAAGGGCGTCATCGCCGAATTCGAGCGGCTGGGGCTGTTGGAGAAGGCGGACGATTACACCATTCCGCTGGGCCACTGCGACCGCTGCGATACCATCATCGAGCCGCTGCCCTCGATGCAATGGTGGGTCAAGATGGCGCCGCTGGCAACGGGCGCGCTCGGCGCGTACACGTACGGCCAGCTGCGCATCATTCCTGATCGCTTTGGCAAAATCTATACCGACTGGCTGGAGAACATCCGCGATTGGAATATCTCACGCCAGATCTGGTTCGGCCACCGCATTCCCGCGTGGCATTGCGCCACCTGTGGTCAGATCACCGTCAGCCGCGAGGATCCAACGGTCTGTGCGCACTGCGGCAGCGAGCAAATCACCCAGGACCCCGACGTTCTGGATACGTGGTTCAGCTCCTGGCTGTGGCCGTTCAGCACGCTGGGCTGGCCCGATGATACGCCCGACCTGCGCCACTTCTATCCCACCAGTGTGCTGGAGACGGGCTACGACATTATCTTCCTGTGGGTCGCCCGCATGGTCATGTCCGGCATCCACTTCCTGGGTATCCTCCCGTTCGATACCATCTACCTGCATGGAATGGTCCGAGATGGGCAGGGCCGGAAGATGAGCAAGACGCTCGGCAACGGGATTGATCCACTGGAGGTCATTGACAGTTACGGCACCGATGCCTTGCGTTTCACGCTGGCGACGAGTAGCACGCCGGGCAACGACACCAAGCTCTCCATGAACCGCATCGCCGGCAACCGCAACTTTGCCAACAAGATCTGGAACGCCAGCCGCTTTGTTCTTGGGCAGACCGAGAACATTGGGGGAGGCATTCCGGCGTTGGAGGAGATCGAGCCGAAGACGCTGGCTGACGCCTGGATTCTCAGCCGGGCGCAGCGGCTTTCGGCGGATGTCACGCGGCTGATGGAAGAGTACCAGTTCGGCGAGGCCGGGCGGCAAATCTTCGACTTCTTCTGGTCGGAGTATTGCGATTGGTATGTTGAAATCGCGAAGGGGCAGCTTGCGGAGAAAGGGCACCGGAAGCGCACGGCCCAGATATTGCGAGCCGTGCTGGATCGGTCGCTGCGATTGCTGCATCCGTTCATGCCGTTTGTCACCGAGGAGATCTGGCAGCATCTGTATGCGGGCATCACAGAGGATGAGCGCCCCGCGACGGCGTTGATCATCGCGCCGTGGCCGGCAGCCCGCGCCGAAGCGGCGCTCCAGATCAACAGTGAGGCGGAAGAGAGCTTCGCGCTGATCCAGGAGATCATCACGCGCATTCGCGACGCCCGTAAACAGGCGGCGGTTGAGCCAGCGAGGCGCATCTCCGTCATCCTGGCGGGCGGGGCAAAAACCGCGCTGCTGAAGCAGCAGGCGCCGCTGATCGAGCAGCTCGCGCGCACGGAGCCACCCAAGATCGAGCGGAAGCTGGCGTCGAAGCCGCAGCAGGCGATGGCGCTGGTCGCGAGTGGCGTCGAGGTCTATCTGCCGCTGGCGGGCATGCTGGATGTCGCGAAAGAGCTCGCCCGGCTCGATGCCCACATGGAGGACGCGCGCAAGCAAATTGAGCGGTCCCGCAAGATGCTGGAGAACTCCAGCTTTGTGGAGCGGGCGCGACCGGAAGTTGTCCAGAAAGAGCGCGATGCGCTGGCCGCGGCGCAAGACACGCTGACAAAGCTGGAGGCGCAGCGGCGCGATCTGGCGGAGTGATCGGCAGGATGATCCGGGTTGCCGAGCCGGGTGTTGGGGGCGTCCATCCAGACGCCCCATCTGCTAATCGTCTCACCCGATTACCGGCTACGCACTATCGCGTAGGCGGAACGGATCGTCCTGGGAGCGTAGGCGCAAACTTTGGTATCTGCTATACTCGATGCCGGCATGTGAAGGAGGAATTGCGTGCGGACAGCGAGGCGGATGATCCTGTTCTGCGGGGTAGCGATGGTCAACATCCTGACCACCTTGCTGCCGGTCCTGCCAATGCGCTATGTCTTATTGGCCGGCCGCTTGCCGGGGTCACTGATTCTGGGCGCGCAGCATGTAACGCTCTTTGCGGGTGTGACGATGCTGTTGCTGGCGTATCCGGCGGCGCAGGGCCACCGGCGGGCAGCCTATGCGCTGATGGGTTGCGCGGCGGTGGCGATTGTGGCGAATCTCGTCAAGGGATTGGACGTGGAGGAGGCCGTCATCAACGGCATCCTGCTCGGCATCCTCTGGGAAATGCGCCACACGCTCCACAACATTCCGCTGCGCTACACCGTGGTGGATGTGGTGCGCCTGGCAATCGGCCTCGTTCTGCTAGTGAAAGCCTATGACCTGCTCGGCAAAGGGGTGCTTGGCGGATTGCGGATGCTTGCGGACTGGGGTAAGGACACATTTCCGTGGGTCGAGCACGCGACGCATGTGATAACGGCCAAGCTGCCGCTGGAGCATTACTGGTTCGACGAATCTCAGCTTTTGCTGCCCCTCTTCCTTCTTACTATCTTCCTGGCGTTCTCGTGGACTTCGCTGCTGCGGCTGAGGGAGCAATTCGATGACGGAGCCGGCGATCTGTACCATCGCTTCGGGCGCGCCTCGCACAACTCCCTCGCGTATCTTGCCCGGCGCAGCGACGTGAGCCGCTTTGTAGATCCACAGGGGCGCGGCGCCATAACCTATCGTCAGGAAGGGCGCGTGGCCGTGCAGGTGGGCGCGATTCTGGCAGCGCCCGCCGACCGCGCGGCGGTGTATCGCGGTTTTCGCGAGTACTGCGCGGCGCAGCATCTGGTGCCCGCCGCCGTGGCGCTGGCCGCGGAAGAGCAGCCGATCGCCGCGGCGTGTGGGATGCGCACGCTGACCATCGGTAGGGAAGCGGTGGTGGACCTGGCGGACTTTGCGGTGGAAAAGCTGGCGAAGAAGATGCGCTGGGTGCAGCGTTCCCTCTCCAAGCGGGGCTTCTCCGCGGTGGTGCTCTCAGCGGCGGAGATTTCGGCGCGGCAGCGAGGGGCGCTGGACAAGATTGACACGGAATGGCGCGAGGGGCGCGGCGGCCAAACGCATGGATGCTGCATGACGCTGGGGCGCTTCCCCACGCATTCCGACCCGGATTGCCTCATCGGCATACTCAACGATCCCGACAACCGGCCCATTGCATACCTGACGCTACTGCCCGGCGGCGAGGGCTACTATTCGCTCGATCTGACCCGCCGCATGCGCGCCGCTCCGAACGCGACGATGGAGTTTCTGATGATCGAGGTGCTCAGCGCGCTCAAACAGCGCGGCGCCTCGGCGGTCAGCCTCAATTTCTCGACGTTCTCGTCGCTCTCATCCTCGCGATTGGGTCGCGTCGTATTAAAGCTGGCTGGGCAGGCGGTGCAGCTTGGCTCGCTCGAAGCCTTCAACGCGAAGTTTCGTCCGCACTGGGAGTCGCGGTACTCAGCCTTCCCGTCGTGGCTGGTTTTCCCCGATGTCGCATACGCTATCCTTGCGGTGGAAGGCGTTGACCGCATGCTGGTGAACACGGCGGCGCGCGCGCTGCGCCACCATATCCAGCCGCTACAGGCGGAGCCACGCATGGAGCCGCGCTGGCAGAGTGAAGGGGCCTAGCGAGCGCTGCCGGCTGTCGCCTCGCTCGGCGTGAGCCGCTTTCCACATGAGGAGAAAGCGCCGTGGGACACGTAGCACGCGCAACGTTGCGGCATAGTTGTAGGTTATATGCCCTAGGGGTGAGGCGAAGCTACACGAGAGGACGGCGTGACCTATGCCTGATACGCAGATAACCCATGAGGAAGCGCGAACGCTCGCGCGGAATGTTTTTGCACTGGTCCGCGCCTGCCCGGCGGGGCGCGTGACAACCTACGGCTGGATAGGCGCGGCGCTCGGCTTTCCACGCGGCGCGCGCATGGTTGGCTGGATCATGAATGAGACGCCGGACCGCTTGCAGGTGCCGGCGCAACGGGTCATCAACGCAAAGGGCGAGTTGACGGGAAGCTGGGCGTTCGGGCAGCGAGGACGCATGCGTGCGCTCCTCGAATCCGAGGGCGTCATTTTCGGCGAAAACGAGCGCGTGGATATGAAACGCTACGGCTGGGTCCCGAGCCGCGATCTGAGCGCGGCAGAGCGCGAGCGCATTCTGGCAGCCGCCGCGAACGATCCGGTAGATGTGAGCGATCACTTGATGCGCTTGCTACTGGATGACCCCGCCTCGCCGTTTCGTCCCGGTGCGGCGGCCTCGGAGCGACCGAGCGCCGCGGAGCCAGGGAATCAGCAGGGGAGCCTGTGGTAGTGACCCACCTCACGCCGTAGCGGCGTTAACTATCCCTGGGCAGCGGTAGACTTCGCCGCCTACGCGCGGGTTCGTACCGCGCTCATCCTTCCGTCGCTGTGTTTCGTCCCCGCCGGCCCGTTCCAATGTGGTGAGAGGACTACCACGCACACTGTGGATATGCCCGCCTTCGCCAGCGCCTACGCCGCCTGGCTCGCCCACCTCAGCAGCCAGCCGTGGCGCCTGCCCAGCGAAGAAGCGTGGGAGAAAGCGGCCAGATGGAACCCACGCAGCGGCAAGGGTAGCGGCGGGCGCTACATCGCGGGCTTCCGATCTCTCAGGCTAATCCCTGCCTGCCATCTGTGCCTGCCATCTGTGCCTGTTCCCACGCACTTGCCCGTCCTTGCCCGTCTTTGTCCGGCGACACCGCTAGCCCAATGTGCTACACTCCCGCCAGCGGCTCCCCGTCGCCGTTCGCACCTTCCCAACCAAATACCACGTTCTCAGATTCCGGCAAAAACGGCAACCGCATCGGCGGCGTTGCCGCACGTGTAGGGGCGCACCGCGTGCGCCCGCGCCCAGCGGACACCCGCGACCGCCGAATCACGATTCGCGGCAGAATCGGCAACCGGTTCTGGGATTCCGGCAGAATCGGCAACCTCCCGTGCCTCCCCTCTCCTCGCGGGAGAGGGGCCGGGGGTGAGGTTCTCGGCAAAAACGGCAACCGAATCTGGGATTCCGGCAGAATCGGCAACCGCCTCCCTCCGCCGCCCTCCGCCTCTTCGTGCACGCTGTCGGGGCGCTGCCTGCTGCGCCCGCCGGGGATGAGAACCCCTTTTCCCCGCAAGAACGGCAACCGATTCTCAGATTCCGGCAGAATCGGCAACCACCTGCGCTGACCCCTTCAAGGCCACGATCAACCTCACTTGCGGCAGAAACGGCAACAGGCAGCACTGCCGAATCGTGAATCGCGGCAAAAACGGCAATGCCCGTCGCTTCCTCCACCTCCATGGCTCTTCGTGCTCTCCGTGCTCTTCGTGGTTCCAAACTTCGTATTCCGGCAGAATCGGCAACCGCTCCTCCCCTCGCCGCGCACGCTGTCGGTGCGCTGCCTGCCGCCCCACTCCCATGTGGGGCGCATCACCCGCCGCTGTAGGGGCGCTGCCTGCTGCGCCCGCGGGGCCGTGGGTGCGGTCTCCATTTCCGGCAGAATCGGCAACCGCATCCACGGGATTAGTCGCGGGCCTTCAGCCCGCGACCCTCTAATCTCCACCTACCCCGCCATCCTCCGGAGTATCCTCGACATGCATGTCGCGGCGGCGCTCACCCCTCCTCATCCAGCGCGCTCCCATTGGTTGCCGCGACCCGCCCCAGGAAGTGCCCGCTGTCCTTCATGATACGGCGCTGCGTGGGGTAATCGGTGTAGGCGACGCCGAAGCGTTTGGTGAGGCCGTATGCCCACTCGAAGTTGTCCATGAGGGACCAGACGAAGTAGCCCGCGAGCGGCACACCGTCCGCGATGGCGCGCCGCGCCTGGCGGAAGTGCTCGCGCAGGTAGCTTACACGCTGAGGATCGGTGACGTCGCCTTCCGGCGGCAGGCTATCGGGGAACGCGGCGCCGTTCTCGGTGATGTAGAGCTTGGGAGGCACGTACTCGTCGCGCATGCGGGTGAGCACATTGTAGAGTCCTTCGGGATAGACCTCCCAGCCCATCTCGGTCGTCTGGCCGCCCGGCGACACACGCTCCGCATCGGTGGCGCCGCCCTTGCCCGCGCGGATGAGCATCCGCGTGTAGTAATTCACGCCGAGGAAATCCAGTGGGATGGCGATGGTTTCCAGATCGCCGGGGCGCACGAGGCCAGCCGGGAACTGCACGACCTCCCGCACGTCCTCGGGATACTCGCCGTTGAAGATGGGATCGGTGAAGATGCGGCGCATTCTGCTATCATAGAGCGTCGCCGCCCGCACGTCTTCCTCACGGTCGCTGGCGGGCTGAATATCGGAGATATCGAGGGTAATGCCAATGTTGGTGCCCGGCGGCGTCTCCGTGCGCAGCGCCTGCGCTGCCAGCGCGTGCGAGAGCAACAGGTGATGCGTGACGGGGGCGATCAGATCGGGACGCCTGAGGCCAGGCGCTTTTTCACCGCGCACGTGGCCATCATAGACGGTGACACGCGGCTCGTTATGTGTAATCCATGCGGTGACGCGGTCGCCCAGCCGGTGCGCGACAGCCTGCGCGAAGTCCGCGAAGTAGCCCGCCGTGTCGCGATTGGCCCACCCGCCCTGGTCCTGTAGCGCCTGAGGAAGATCCCAGTGATAGAGCGTCACAAACGGCTGGATGCCGCGCGCCAGCAGACCCTCCACCAACCGGTCGTAGAAGTCCATGCCGGCCTTATTGAGCTGGCCCTGCCCCTCCGGGAAGACGCGTGTCCACGCGATGGAGAAGCGGTAGGCGTTGAGGTCGAGGCGCGCCATCAGGTCGAGATCTTCCTGCCAGCGGTTGTAGTGGTCGCAGGCGACATCGCCTGTCGTGGCGTCCACAATGGCGCCAGGAGTGTGGCTGAAGCGGTCCCAGATAGACTCGCCTTTGCCGTCCGCCTTGTACGCACCCTCGATCTGATAGGCCGCCGTCGCTGTGCCCCAGACGAAATCGTTGGGAAAACCGGTCTCGCTGTTTGCCGACATCTCCGCCTCACTTCTCTGAATTTCGCCTTGTCTCCGTGTAGGGTATCAGCCTACGTCCAGATCTGGCAACAGGCTATACTGGTAGCATAGCGTAGAGTCCATGAACCGGTGATGCGTGATGACGCAAGAAGAGCTGATCGTCTCTGCCACCCGAGATTGTTGACGAGATGGAGGCCGCGATAAACGGCGTTCGAGCAAGTTGACGCGCAATACGGCCTGGCATATCAGCTCTGGCGCTGAGGCGCCTTCTTGCGCGCTAGCTCTTCCTTGCCGCGCACGAGCGATGTGAAGACCCCGAAAGCCGCGATGACCCCGCATACGATGAACGCGGCGTGAAAGCCTGTCTCGAAGGTCTGTTGCAGGGCGGTGAAGCTGCCGCTGGCGTGGCCGTGCGTCTGGCGGAGAATCGTGAGGTGGAGGCCCGCCGCTGCGCCGCCCAGGCTGGCGAAGATCGCGCCGGCCAGCGCGACACTCACGCTCTGCCCCACCACGCGCCCCGTCGCCAGGAAGCCCGCCGCGCTGCCCTGCTGCTCACGTGGTGCGGCGCCCATGAGCGCACTGTTGTTCGGCGACTGGAAGAGCGCCTGACCGAAGCCCGTCACGATCAGCCGCCAGATGATATCCGGAAGGGTGCTGGTGGCGTTGAGCTGGCTGATGAAGAACAGGCCAATACAAGCGATAGCGAGGCCGCCAGCCGCGAGCCAGCGCGTGCCGAAGCGGTCGGCCAGCGCGCCGCTTATGGGCGCGACGACCGCGATAGTCAGGGGGAGTGGGGTGAGAAGGAAGCCGGACTCTTCGGTGCTGAAGCCACGTAGCTCTTCGAGATAGAACGGCAGCAGGAAGCTCACTGCGAAAAGCGCCAGGAACGAGAGTATGAGGCTAAAATTGGCCGACGCGAAGACCCGATTTGTGAGCAGCCGCAGATTAACGACTGGATACGCGACGAGCCGCTCGACCAGCACCATATCCACGAGCGCGACGACGGCCACGGCCAGCGCGAGAATTAGCCGCGGCGATGACCAGCCCCACTCCTGACCGAATGAGAGGCCCAACGTGAGCGACGCCAGCCCCACGGCCAGCAGCGCCGCGCCCGCGGGATCGAAATGCGCCCGGCCAAAGTGGGGACGCTCCGTGAGCACGCGCAGGGTGGCGATGATGCCGATGATGCCCAGCGGGACGTTGACGTAAAAGATGGAGCGCCAGGTGAGATGCTCTGTCAGGATGCCGCCGATGGTTGGCCCGGCGCTGACGCCAAGCGCCACGATGACAGCATTGATGCCAAGCGCCCGCCCGCGCTCTTGCGGTGGGAACGCGGTAGTGAGCATGGCAGGACTGACGGCGAAGAGCAGTGCGCCGCCGAATCCCTGAAAGGCGCGGAAAGCGACGAGCGCGCCCAGCGACGGCGCCGCGCCACAGAGCGCGGACCCCAGCGTGAAGATGATCAGTCCGCTCGCCCAGATGGGCTTGCGACCAATCATATCGGCGAAGCGCCCGATGGTGAGCAGCACGGCGGCGATGATGACGAGGTAAGCAATGATGACCCACTCGACGGTGCCACTCAGCGGCACGCTGAAAAAGTGCGCGATGGCGGGTAGACTGATATTCACGATGGAGGAGTCCAGCGTGGACATGAAAACGCCAATGGCGACAATGGCCAGCACTGCCCATTTA
>DATGEP010000013.1:0-30332 GCA_035310125.1 Ktedonobacterales bacterium | reverse complement strand
ATACTGCGCGACCACGTCTCGTTGTCCACCTCGTGTATTGACCGTCTCTATCTCAACGGGTATGTGCCCAAGCTCCAGACGAGCGGCCAATTGTGCGCCTTTCTGCGCGATCACCTCGGCCAGCGGATCGCTTCGCCGGCCGCCATTCGCCCACTCCACGACCGCTTCGTCCAAGCCGTGGGTGTGTTCGCCGACCAGCAGTTGGTGCCCATCGTCCAGTTCGAGCGCAGGCAACGTAAGGACGACGTCGCTGCTCAGTACCGAGCGCACTTTCGGGCGACAGAGGGCGTCGTGTTCATCGGCGTGGCCCAGGAACGCCAGTTCTCCTTCAAGGCGACCAAGCACATCGTGCCACCCCACGTGGTTCACTTCGCTTTTTCACGCCAACCGGTCGCGGTCAAGCACTACTACTTCTATTTGCAGGATGCCGAGTGGGGGCCGGCCTTTATCAAAGTCGGGACCTACATGCCCTATCCGGCGCGGGTGTGCCTGAATGGCAACGAGTGGCTCAAGCAGCAGCTGCGCAAAGAGGCCATCCCGTTCGACAGCCTGGACAACGGCGTCCGCTGGTGCGCCGATCCCGACCGGCTACAACAGTTGGCTGATTCACTGAGTCCAGCCGACGTGCAGGCCTTCTTCGATCGCTGGCTCGAGCGCCTGCCCTGGCCACTGACCGCCACCGATCGAGCTGCCGGCTATCGCCACCGCCTGAGCATCTGGCAGCTCGAGATGAGCCTGACCCAGGTCTTCACGGCGCCCGTGTACGGACGGTACTTCTTCGAAGCGGTCATCCGCGACAACCTCGATCTGGGCCGGCCGGATCGCGTGAGCGTGTTGTTCCCGACTCGCCTGAGGCGAAACACGCCGCCCCCAGACCTCGGCTATAAGACGCGCGTCATCACCACGGGCGTGGCGCCGAGCTTGCACGTTGAGTTCAAGCACTCGCACGTCAAGCAGTACTTCAAAGAGCATCGTGCGCTTCGCACCGAGACCACCATCAACGACCCGCTTGACTTCCAGCGCACCAAAGGCCTGGATACCTTGCCCCACCTACGGACCATCGGGCGGCAGATCAACGCGAAACTGTTGGACATCGAGCGCGTCGCCGACGGAGCGCTACCGACCCCTTCATTTTTCGACCGTTTGCAACTGCCCACCTTATCGCCGACCGGCCAGCGCGTCTCAGCGCTACGCTTCGGTGATCCGCGCGTCCAAGCGTTGTTTGGCGCGCTGTGCCATTTCAGCCAGCTGCCCACTGGCTTTCGTAACCGTGACCTCCGTCCATTGGTGGCTGCCCTGCTTGGTCGGGAGTTAGCCAGTTACCCGGCCGGCGCCATGACCTACGACCTCCGCCGACTTCGGTTACACGGCGTGATCCGGCGTGGCCCACGGACGCTGCGCTATACCCTCACCCCGAATGGGATGCGAGCCGCGTTCCTGTACGCCACGCTCTACCGCCGGCTGCGGCGACCACACCGCGCGGATCCCGAGTACCCTCACTTCCCATCCCGCCTCGACGCCGCACTCCACCAACTCGACTCTGCTCTCCAGGAACTGTGGAGCTCAACCAACCCAGCCGCTTGAAACTTGACTCCTCCGGAAGCCACCCGCTCCCTTAAAGCTGGCTAGGTGCGCATGCCGACCAGCCGGCAACTCGGTGCGACTCGTCGTTGTTATGGACTGACGGTCACCGCACCGCTCATGCCAACGCCTCCTGGGCCGCCGTGGACGTCGCAGTAGTAGGCGAATGTGCCCGGCTGGGTGAAGGCGTGTTCGAACCCCTGACCGGCGCGAAGGAAGCCGCTGTCGAAGGAACTGTCGTCGGCGGTGACGGTGTGTGTGTGGCTACCGGAGCGAGACCACACGACGGTCGCACCGACCGGAATAGTGATCGTTTTAGGCGCGAACGCATCGTCAGAGATGGCGAGCTCGATGCGTGAGGGGGCGACCTGCCCTCCCGTGCTGGACGTGGGGGCCAGGGTCGGTGCGAAGGTCGGAGCGCGCGTAGGCGCCAGCGTAGGAGCGAGCGTCGGTGCCGCGGTAGGCGCGGCAGTTGGAGCCACGGTCGGCGCAGCGCCGAAGATCGCAACGGTGGGTGCGAGCGCGGGCACGATCGTTGGCGCGATGGTCGGCGCCGCCGCGCCCGCTCCCGACGCCGTACCTGGCGCAAGCGGAATTCCCGCCATCAGTTGAGCGTGCTGATAGGCGGTCAACACACCGCCCTCGCCCGGCACTGGCGAGATCAGCCCGTCACCATCGAGATCCACGCCGTCGATCGTCTGGTGCGCCAGCGCCAAAATACGCTGTGCGTTCTCGCGCGCGTCGGCGGCGCGTCGTACGGTCGAAACCTGCAACGCCCGGTCGCGTATATCGATCAGGCGTATACGTGTGTTGTCACCTGTAATCTGCACATTGGTCGCATGGAGTTTGATGGACTCGGTGGCATCCGGCGCCGCCGCCGCCAGCTGTGCATGGTCCTGCATGCCTTTGATGTAGCCGAGCTGGCCGCCGTTTTCCAGCAGCCCGAAACCATCGCCCGGGTTGTCAATCTTGCCATCGCCGTCCAGGTCACCAAAATGCTCTCCCTCTTTACCCTCGATCATGTTGACCAGGTGTTCAGCATGAAAGCGCACATTCGCGAGGTTGGATTCGTTAACTGCATCCTGAAGAAACTGGGCGTGTTGCAGTACTTTGTCAGACTCCTGTCGGAGGCCAATCGCGAACCCGATCTGGTCTGGAGTACCGTCGAAGTGAACCAGCAGGTGCCGCAGATGCGCCAGCGCCTGCGGTGGCAGTTTTCCCGAAACTACAACATCGCTCGTAGGGGACGTTCCGACGGAAGCCTTCGGCGCGCGAGTGACGATGACGCTTTCGTAGTCCGCCGGGAGGTTCGCGTGGTCGGGCGCCACGAATGTCAGCGATCGCACGGTTCCTTGAGTACCGGGCGCCGGCGCATCGAGCGTACCAAGGAAGAGGTTCCCACCGGCGCCGTTCAACCAGGCGCCGTACACCAAGTCACCTGACAATGACGGAAGGTCCTCGACGCTCACGAGCACACCATCGCTGCGCAACGTGTCGTCGCGCCATGTCAGCAGGCCGTGCGCTTGAACCGCCGCGGTCGTCGGTGTAGGAGGAGCGACAGTGGGTTTGGCCGGAGCGCCAACGGTCGGCTCTGCTTCGCGGACGCGCTCGAATGTCGGGGTTGGCGCGACAGGTACCGCGGTCGACGGGGCTACTGGTGCGGCCGCCGTCGGCACCGGGGGGGCAGGTGGGCTCGACGTGCACGCGATCAAACTGAGAAAGGCCACACCCAAGAACCGGACGAGAGCGATGGGACGGGGAATACGCATTCTGGTGTGGACCTCCGAAAGTGACTAATAACCACTGCCCGGCGACACAAGGCCGGCCATGTACTGAGCGTGCACGTAGGCGACGAGCCCGCCGCCTTCACCCGGGATCGGCGAAATTACGCCGTCGCCGTCGACATCTACTCCAACACTGATCGCTATTGCCAGCTCGAGCAAACGCTGCGCGGCAACAGCGTCGGGAACCTGGGACAAGCCATACGCCAGCCCACGGGCTTCGGCCGCCCACTGACGGATATTGTTCGCGCAAATCTGAACATGCTGCGCGTGCAGACGAATTTCTGGCGTGGCGTCGGCGGCAGATTCTGCCGCATGCGCCGCGTCCCCGGTCGCGCTGATGTAGCCAGGCTGGTCGCCGTTGGGCAGTAAGCCAAAACCGTCGCCAGCGTTCTGCGAATTGCCGTCACCATCGAGGTCGCCGAACTGCGGATCACGCGACCCGACGATCAGGTTGAAGATGTGCTCGGCGTGGCGCCGCACACCCGCGCTGTCACCGCTGGTCTGAGACGCCGACAGGAGTTTTGCGTGACGCAGCAGCTCGTCGGCCTGATCGTGCAGTCCAACTGCGTAGCCTTGCCTGGTCGGCAGACCAGGACCGTCGACAAGTAGACGCTGGATCGCCGCCAGGCTCGCCTGGGGCAGCTTGCGGGCATCCGGCACGAAGGTCGTCGGTGCGGGAGTGGGCCGCACAACTGGGGGAACCGCTGCCGCGGCGACAGCAAACTGATCGGCGGTGACGACTCTGATCGTGCCGGACATGCCTTGGCCAGCACTCGAACCGTGTAACTCGCAGTAGTACTTGATCTCCCCGGGCGTCGCGAAGGTGATGCTGAACTTCTGGCCGTTGCGCAAGACGTCCGATTTGAAGAGCGTCTCGTTATCCGCCGTGGCGGTGTGAGGCGCATTGTCCTGATTCACCCACGTGACGGTCGAGCCCACGCTGACGACCGTGACGCCCGGGTTGAACGCGAAGCCCGCCATGGGCACCACGACTTCGTTGGCTTGTGTGGCGGCGACCGGTGTGGCTTCTCGTGGAGCGCCGGTGTACCAGGTCACATAGACGCCAACGCCGAGCAGTGTCACCGTCATGTAGGCGCCGTAGGCGGTGCGCATGAAGAGCTTGAAGTTGTGAAAGCGAAGCGCGCCGGGCACAAGCTCGTTCGCGCGGAGTGCAACGAACGTTCCGAACAGGACAGTTAATGCCCCGGCGGTAGCGTGGACGATCGCGACGGCGTAGTAGGGTTCGCTCGCCCGCTGCGGAATGCCCGGAGCCGCCGAGCGCACGAACGAGCCGACCATAATCAGCGCGACCTGCACCAGATTGAGGAACACCGCCGAACTCTGGATGCGTCGGTGGACCTCGAACTTCCGCTTGCGCGCCATCACGACGCCGAGGCTCAGCAGGAGGGCGACCACGATTCCGAACAGCAGCGACAGGTCCGATAGCACCGCTGCGTTGGTGCCGAGAAAGCCGCGGGCGTTCATGCGCCAGCACGATACCGCGGCCCGACTCGGGCGTCACTATGGCGCCGCGGTTTGTGTTCCGACCAGAGACGTTGGAAGTAGTGGTCGCCAGTAACCCTGTTGACGGACACCTGGTCGGACCCTCCCAGCGCACTTTCTCGCAGTGTCGGCAAAGCGGCCAGTGATAATCCAATTGGCAAGTCTTGACGCGCAGCGCGGGGCGTACTCTGGTGCGCGTGATGCCAAACTACGCCGCCCGTATCGAGCGCGCGCGAGAGGCCATGGCGCGCAAGGGCATCGACTCGCTGTACCTGGCGCCCAGCGCAAACGCCCAGAACCTCAGAGGCGGGCGGCGCAACCGACCGCACTTTGGAAACGTGAGTTTCCCGGGCGGGTGGGTTCAGGCGCTGTTGCTGGGGCTGAATCACGGTCCGTGCTGGCGGTGCCACGGATGGTCGCTGATTTCGACTCGAGCCCGGCGACGGCCGGAGGTGTGCGAGCTCCCCGATCGCGCTGATCCCACCACCTTCGTCCACAACTGTTGCGCGAGTTTTGAGCCGCGCATTGGCGCCATCGCTCTCGAAAATCACGCCTGGGCCGAACAACCGCTCACATTGCGCCAGGTTCGCCCTGACGTGGACCAGCGCCTCGCCTCCGAGGTTCTTGCGCCGTGATCCGATACTCGGGCCGATCAGCAACGCGCTGATGGTCTGCAACTCTGGTCGAGAAGGACTATCGAGGGGAATGGAGGGCTTACGGCCCAATGCTGAATGTGGAGACGCGTGAGCGAGGCCAGGGTCATGATCAGTCAGTCGACCTCTACCCTGAGCACATTGGCGCGGCTATTGAAGCGCTTCTGGGAAGCGGCGGCTGCACTGGCGGGCGCGAGCAGCTCGCGCCGATTGCCTATGCAGCACATAACATCCCGCCCCACCCGGGGCTAACGCGTGCCCTGGCCGGGCGCATCTTTCAGAGGGACCGCTTCATCTGCCGCTATTGTGCTAAACGCACCATTCTGACCAGCGTCATGGAACTGGTCGCGACCATCTACCCCGACATCTTCCCGTTCAACCCCAATTGGAAGGGCGGCCTCACCCACCCGGCAATAATCAACAACAGCGCCGTCGTCCACCACGTGTTTCCGTCCGCGTTGGGAGGGCCCAGCGCAGAGTCCAATCTGGTGACAGCCTGCTGGCCGTGCAACGCGAAAAAAGGGGATCTGACGTTGGACCAATTGGGCTGGTCCCCGCGTGCCATTGCAGAACAAGAAGCTTGGGCCGGTCTCACGGGCCAGTACTCCGCCCTGTGGGAACGTGCCGGCAAACCGAAGCCAGTACTGCATCTCAGCTGGATGAAATGTGTGGGTGTCCAACTGCCACAAATGAAAGGGCAACACGCGAGCGCGGTGCACACAGCAGCGCTTGTGCCGGTGATGCCTCTTCCAGACGGACTTCTCCGGTAGCGCGGGGTTCTCCGGATAACGCAGGTGACATCGAGCAGGTCGTCCACGGAACATAGAACGGCCGCTGTCCGTTCTCATCGACAGGAGCACGCGGCCAACCTGAGCATCTTGTTGCCCCATCGTGCACCCCAGACCTGAAACCGCGTGGGGCCGCATGCCGACGTGCCGGCGATAGGTCAGCGTCGTCCTTTAACGCAAAGAAACCGACCCATACGGTCTGAGCGCGGCGGCAATGCGGGCTTCGCATCCGGAGCCGGCATTGTCTCGGACGCTGGTCACCGCGGCGGACGAGGATTGAGGGATACTCAATCCTCGTCGAAGCCAGCGAACCTTTGATCGTTGGAGACCGGTCCTGTCGCCGGGGAGTTCTACAGTGGCGGACTGGGCCAGCGACTGCCAACGTAAAGGAAGATCGCAGTGACCAGCTGTCGCAGGCCGGGATAGCCTGCGGCGGCATCGGCCAGGCAGTGCGCACAGATGCTGGCGCGGACCTGGATCATGCGCTCGGGCGTCACTACAGGGAAGCTTCCCTCGGTCGCGCGGTCAGTGCGGCTGAGGCAGCGACCGCAGCCAGCGCAGCGGGTGGGTGGATAGGTGGCCGTGCCGACGTTGACGTGTTCGTGGCGACGAGTACGCGCCATCAGTCGCCGGTTGCCTCAGCCGCCCGGCGCTGCGCTGCAAGCCACGCCGGAGGCCGACTGCGACGGGGGCGATCGGCCTGCCAGTCAGCCGGCGGCTCGAGGCGGACAGTGCGCACCGTGAGTTCGGTGGCGGCGGTGTTGCCGCCGCAGGCAGGGCAGCGCAGACGCCACCAGGCAGCAAGACGGTGAGTTGAGGCAGGAGGGGAAGCGAAGACGATGGCTGGATCGCCGGACCAGGCGGCGAACAGCGCTGCAGCGAGGGTCGGGTCGGTGTGGTGCGGTGCCGCGGGAATGGGCGGCGGGAGCGGCGTCTGGGATGGAGTCGGCGCCGAGCGCGGCGCTGGTGACGCACTCGCGCCGTGAATAACGCGCTGCGGATTGTCGGGAGGAGAAAGTGTGCGCAGGGCCTGCTCCTCTGTCGATGGAGCCGAGGCTATTCGGCTGCGGCGACGACGACATCGAGCGGCACATCCCGTCGCCGTGGAACGGGAGGAGAGCCGCCCGAGAGCCAGGAGCGGCGTGCCGCGTAGCGCCGATGCAGCTCGTGCCGGCCGCTGCGCTGCTGGCGCGGGTCCACCGAGCGAGGTCGCCGAGTGACGCGCTGTCCGATGCGAGCCGGACCCGAACGCACGACCGCGTCGGTGACGGTGACGACCAGCCGCTCGTCGGTGGTCACTCGCGTGGCCGCCACCCGGCCATGCAGCCACGGACCTCGCCCGTCGGCACGGGGCACGTCGCGCGGGTAACCAGGGAAGCCCTCGACGGCGGCATTCTCGCGCAGGCGGCAGGCGAGGTGATCGAGGGTGACCTCGATGCGCGTGCGCGCTGGCACGGTGGTGACGACGCCGCTCACCACCGTGCCGCTGAAGGATTCGCGAGTAGCCACCAGGGGGTCGCTCAGGCGGAGGCTCTCGTACAGCTCAGCTGCATCGCAGCGGGTGGCCAGGCCGAGGGCGGCTTCGCGCCGATTGTCGCGCCTTCGCCAGTCCCAGGAAGCCTTCGGGTCAGACACACGCGCCACGAATGACTCCCAGGAAAGTGTGTCATCCTCGGCGAATGTGTCCAGGCCGGGCAGGATTTCGCCAGCGGACACGCGAGCGGCCAACTCGAGCAGGCAGCAACGGCAAGAATGCCATCCGGCTTTCGCCGCTGACGGCGCTGCCCGATCCACCTAACCTCATTCGGCTCAAGCTGGAACTCAGTCGTCGCTGGCCAGCGGCATGCTCAAGGAGGTCGAGGAAGGCTTCTTCAACGTCTCGTGCAACGAACGGTTGTTCTACAATTGACGGGTGGGCGGCCTGGCGGAGTGGCGGATGGATTACGAACATAGGGCAGCATCGTTGAGATCTGTACCAATTGCGGTGGTCGCGACTGCGGCCGGCACACCGCGCCGGCGCGTGGCGGCGATTGCTGTACTGCTCTTTTTGGCGACCGTCATCGGCGCCGGCTCCAGTGAAGCTCGAACACCGCGCGACTGGGCGATCTGGGCCACTTTCATCCTCGTTTTCGCGGGCACGGCCTATGGGTTTTACCTCATCGCGACCGGTCTCGATGCCCACGGTGTTGTACGCACCGCCATTCCCGCGTGGCGCCGCTGCAGACTTCGCGGCGCGCATGGCGATTCTGGATATTCACCGTTGGGTACGTACTGATCGGTGCCGCTGCGCCGTCCGATGTGGCCTGGTGGCGGACGATCGGCGAGGCATTTGGCGTTGTGTTACTGGCCTGGCTTCTCCTGATTCCGTTCTGGTCCGGACTCGCCGCCGGCCTCGTCGTGATGATCGGTCTTGCAGTCCGCTTCGTGCGGCTGCCTTCGCCGGCTGAGCATGCGCGGCTGCAACCGATCCTGTCGCGGTTGGCGGACGCGGCGGCACTCGACGGGATAAGCCCCTCAGTTACCAGGATAAGCGCCGGCGTCGCTGCGGCGCCTGGCTCAGCGGAACTCTGCACCACCAGGAGCGGCACGCGGGAGCGTCGATCACTGCTGTCGCAGTCGGCATGCTGGATGGTGAACCCGTCGTGGTATCGGGTGGGTTCGACGGGACAATGCGGCGCCTGGAACATAGGGACACGGGACCAGCTGTTCGCGCGGCGAACGGGCGACGGTCACGGCGTTCGGGCCTTAGCAATCTGCGAGCTAGACGGAGAGCCGGTCAAGGCTGCACCCGCAGTCAAAGCAGCGCAGCAGGGCCCGCTGTTCGCACGCGGCCGAGTCGACGCACTCGAACAATTGCCTGCAGGACGCCGGGGCGGCAGCAGGGTTGAGCAATGAGGGTGGCGCCCTTGAAGCGCAGCTGGCCGTCACCGTCGACGCGGCAGGGCCGGTGGGCGGCTGGGCTGGCTCGCCGCTTCTGCGGCAGCTACGCGCGGCCGCGATCCGCGTTAGATGCTTCGGGGCTATGCGCGGCAAGAAATCGAGCACTTGAAAAGCGTAGAGGCTCTCGTAGAATGCGCCAAGCGGGGAAGGAAGGACTGGATATGCCCGACCTCAGCAAACGCACCTTTGGACGCCGAGCTTTCGTCCGCCTGGGAGTTGCTGCCGGAGGACTCGGCATGCTGGCGGCCTGCGCGCCCGCCCCAGGCCCAGCGGCGACTGCGCCACCGGTCCCACCGCCTGCGCCAACAGCCCCTGCTGCAGCGGCCAAGCCGACGCAGCCGAGCCAACCTGCCCCCGCGGCCACCCAGCCGGCGCCCGCCGGGGCGCCTACTACGGCCAGCGCGGCGAGCTTGGCGCAGGTCACAACGTTAAAGCTGCTGGGCTGGAACTATGAGCCGCCGCTCGTTCAGGAGAACCTCGACCGCTTTGTGCAGCAGAACCCGAACTACAAGATCGACTTCGAGCCTATCGCCGGCGACTATCTGGTGGACCTGCTGACTCGTTTCCGCGCCAAGTCGCCCATGGACGTCATCTACGTCCGCGACCAGTACCACGCCTCATGGGTTGAAAGTGGCTTCCTGCAACCGCTCGACGAGACGGACGAGATCAACGCGCTCTATGCCGATATGTTCCCGTACAACGCCAACCAGATGCAGTGGAAAGGCAAGAAGTACGGCTTGCCGTATTACACGGACTTCGACGTCTTTACCTACAACGAGAAGATGGTGACTGACGCCGGGTTCAGTGCCGGCCCGACCACGCTGGACGAGCTGCGCAAGCAGGCCGAAACCATGAAGCAGAAGGGCATCAGCGAGTTCCCACTGGCCATCGACGTCTCGCAAGGCTCAGACCAGATGTGGGATTTCTGGATGTTTACTTTCGCATCCGGGGGCCATTTGCTCGATCAGGCTGGCGAGCCGACCTTCCCCGACAAAGACAAGGTGCCGCTGGCGATTCTCGAGTGGTGGGTCGCAGCCGCAAACGACTGGAAGATCTTCAACGCGCAAGCCAACATGGAGGTGCTGGCGTCGGGGGCGCTCACGCCCATGCGGACCCAGGGCACGCAGCCGGGCTATGGCGGAGTCGCGTTCGCGGCCCACTCGCGATATGACCTGGAAGGTGACAACGCTCCAGAGCGGTCGAAGTCGGCGATTCCCGGCAAGATCAACATCAAGTTCGTTCTGTTCCCGGGGCTGGACGCCAGCTCGCCGCACAACGTGCCCGCCTGGAATAGGTACTACGGCATCCCCAGCACCGCCACTAACAAGACGGCCTCGATGGACCTCATCAAGTACCTCGGTGGCAAGGACAAAACCGGCGTGTACTACACCGCCAAGCGTTGGTGGCTGCTGCGCGCGCTCGGGATGGCTTACAAGTCGCCGTGGACCGACCCCGAGGTCATCGACCGGACAAACAAGTTCATCGCCGATTCGAAGCTGATGCAGCAGGCCAATAGCCTCGGCCAGGCACGCGACGGGCTCGAGTTCCCCTGGTGGACCGACTGGTACATGGATTTGCAGGCGAACGTCCAGCAAGCGCTGCTGAAGCAGAAGTCGCCGCGCGACGCGCTGCAAGCCTCGGCGGACAAGGCCCGCGCACTCAAAAAGGAGTGGGAAAACAAATAGGGATCTGGGGCCAGGGGTCAGGAGAGTCGACGAGTATGGCTGCCGTTGAAACCCTGGCTCGCGCGCGAGTGGTGCGCGGGCCGCGGTTCGAGTTGAGTGAAACCGCATTCGCTTACCTCCTCAATGTGCCGGCGATTCTGACGGTTTTGCTGCTCGTGGCGTATCCGATCGTCGACGCCTTCTGGCTCAGCTTGCATCGGTACAACCTGCGGCGGCCCGAGGCGTATGCCTTCGTTGGCCTGCAGAACTACGTCGACGTCCTGACTAGCGACCAGTTCCTGCCCGCGCTGAGCGTCACGTTATTCTTCACGTTCTGGTCGACACTTGGCGTTCTGGTACTCGCACTGGTGATGGCCCTGGTCGCCAACGAGCAGATCCCGCAGCGGCCGCTCCTGCGCGCGCTCATTCTGCTGCCCTGGGCGATGTCCGGCGTCGTCACCGCCCTGATGTGGAAGTGGATCTTCAACCCGAATTCTGGCGCGCTCAATGGATTGCTGTACTCGCTCGGCATCATCTCGAGCTACCGCTCGTGGCTGATGGCGCCGGACACGAGTTACCTGGCGATCGTTACCGCCAATGTATGGAACACCCTGCCGTTCTCGGCGCTGGTCCTGCTGGCCGGCCTGCAGGCAATCCCAGCTGAACTCTACGACGCCGCCAAAGTGGACCGCGCGTCGATCTGGATGCGGTTCCGGCACGTGACGCTGCCGTGGCTCTCGCAACCCATCCTGATCGTGCTGATCGTGCAGGCACTCGGCGGTATCCGCATCTTCGACATTATTTATCTCTTAACGGGCGGTGGGCCCGGGCACCAGACCACGACCCTCGGCTTCGCCGCCTACATCACGTCGTTCATCTCGACCGACATCGGGCGCGGCAATGCCTGGTCCTATACCGTGGCGATCCTGACCCTCATCATCGCAATCTTCTATATGAAGTTGCTGTATGGCCGCGGCGATGTTCGGTCATAAGTCCACCGTTCTGGGCGGGCTGCGGTACGGCGTGCCGTGGCGCGCGCTCGTCATTCATGGCGCCTCAATCCTGATCGTGCTGTGGATCGTCCTGCCCTTCGCCTGGGTCGTGCTGACCAGCCTGATGACCGAAGCGGAGTCGCTTTCAAAGCCGCCGCACTGGATTCCGGACTACATCACCTTCGACAACTATCTGGCATTCCTCAATCCCGACATGCTTGGCACCCAGCGGTTGACCGGCGGCGGCGCGGCCATCGGCGCCCCCCGGGCGATGCTGAACAGTGCGATCGTGGCATTCTCGGTCGCCATACTGAATATGATCGTCGGTTCACTGGTCGGGTACTCTTTCGCGCGATTAGACTTCCGCGGCTCGTCGACGCTGTTGCTCATCTACCTGGGCACGCGTATGGTCCCCGCCCTGGCGATCATGGTCTCGCTGTATCTGATCTTCCAAACACTCGGCTTGCTCGACACGCTGCTGGCCCTGGTCCTGTCCTATCTTACCTTTACGGTCCCGTACTCGGTCTGGATCATGGCCAGCTATTTCCGGACGATCCCGCGCGACCTGGAGGACGCGGCGCGCGTCGATCGGTGCAACTGGATCAATATGATGGTGCGCGTCTTCTTGCCAGTTGCCAGTCCGGGTCTGATCGCGTGCGCGATGTTCGCGTTCATGTCGTCGTGGGGCGAGTTCTTGTATGCGCTGCTGTTCACCTCCACCATGAACTCGAAGACGATGCCAATCATCATCGCTGGATTCGTGACTGACACGACCACTTCACCAACGCTGATGAACGCCGGCGGTGTGCTCGCCGTGGTGCCACCGCTGGTGCTCGCACTGATCTTCCAGCGCCTGATTGTCTCAGGCATTACTGCCGGAGCGGTGAAGGGTTGATCGTGCGGCTCCGCGGAGTGGCGGTTATCCTGGTTGCGGTGGCGATAGGCGGCGCCGGCTGTCGCGGCTTCGCATCGGGGGCGCGTACCGACGCGACACCAGCGCCAGCGCAGGTCGCCTCCAGTGCGCGCGTCACCGAGTCCAATGTGGTGAAGGTTGTCATCGACCGCGCGTGCTCCAAACTGGCGGATGACACAGACGAGTACGTGTGTCTGACCAACGCGGACACCGCGCCAGCTGACATGGGCGCGTGGATCTTACGCAACGTTCTGGGTCGCTCGTACAACTTCCCACCTGGCTTCAAACTGCCGGTGGGTCAGACGGTCAAGGTGCACACCGGCGCCGGCACTGATTCGGCGACCGACCTGCACTGGGCGTACCGCGTCAATCCGGCCTGGGAGACCGGTGACAAGCTGACCCTCCACAATCAGGAGGACGTGGAGGTCTTCGTCTCTGACCCGACGAAGCCTTAGAGTCAGTTAGTTAGCGACGCGCCAGTCTCACCGTCGAAGAGGTGCAGCTTGGCCGGCTCAAAGGCTACCTCAACACGGTCGGTGGCACGCACCGCCAGGTCGGGACCGGCGCGGACTTTGACGCGCGTCTCGCCGATATCGAGGGTCAGGAACTGGTCAGAGCCAAGCGGCTCGTTAATGTAGACCGTCGCGGGGATCCAGTTCGCGCCACTCGGCGGAGTATCCACGCCATCGCCGCGAACGACGATCGACTCCGGCCGGATGCCGAGAAATACTCCGCGTCCCTTGGCACGCTGCGCGCACGCCGCCAGGCGGGTGGGGACTGTGACGTCAAGAGCCGTCGCCACAAAGTGCGGGGTGCTGTCGGTCACGGAAATTTCGCCCCGGAGGAGATTCATGGCCGGCGAGCCCATGAAGCCCGCGACGAAGACATTCCCTGGCCGGTTGTAGATCTCGTCCGGCGAGCCGTACTGCTGCAAGTGGCCCGCACTGATCACCGCGATCCGGTCAGACATGGTGAGCGCTTCAGCCTGGTCGTGGGTGACGTAGATGAAGGTCCGCTTCAACTCCAGGTGTAACCGCTTCAGCTCACCCCGCAT
Organism: Ktedonobacterales bacterium; assembly: GCA_035310125.1. Lineage (GTDB taxonomy): Bacteria > Chloroflexota > Ktedonobacteria > Ktedonobacterales > JADMIN01 > DATGEP01. The sequence continues at coordinate 16,460 of DATGEP010000013.1, read as the reverse complement.
GGTCACCCGCAGTTGGGCGTCGAGGTTCGAGAGCGGTTCGTCGAGCAGGAAGCACGCCGGTTGGCGAACCATCGAGCGGCCGAGCGCGACGCGCTGGCGCTGGCCACCGGAGAGTTGGCGTGGCTTGCGGAAGAGCAAGTCGCTGATGCCGAGCATCTCCGCCGCCCACTTTACCCGCTGGTCAATCTCTGCACGGGACACGCGCATCATTCGCAGCGCGAAGCCGATATTGTCGAAGACGTTCATGTGCGGGTAGAGCGCGTACGACTGGAACACCATCGCTATGTCGCGGTGGTCGGCCGGCAGGTGCCCGACCGGATCGTCGTCGAAATAGATTTGGCCGGCGGTGACCTTCTCCAGCCCGGCGATCATCCGCAGCGTGGTGGTCTTGCCGCAGCCCGACGGACCAACGAGCGTGACGAACTCGCGGTCGCCGATCTCGATGCTCAGGTCGTGCACGGCCGTTACCATCCCGAACTTCTTGACCACGCTTTCCAGCACAACCTTCGCCATGGGACCTCGACCGTGCATTCTATGCTGGCCGGCCTGGTCAGAACAGGCAGCGCGTTAGAGCGCGAGGAGCTCTCGGGGGTACAGCCGCGCGCTGGTGCGGGGATGGGCTGGTCAGCGTAAACGACGGCTGGTGCTCTTCGGGACGACTCCGACTGCCCACGGCGATCGGGGACTGGGCTCGCTAGGGACCAGACCGGCGACTGCCTCCAACAGCGCGCCAGGGCGACCGCCTTCTGATCGGGAACAATCTTTGCGTCGCAGTGCTTTCGGTACCACAGCCCGGACATATCGTGGCGCACCTTAGCCGCGGCTCCAATCGCGCCAACGAGCAGTGGTTCCTTTTCTCTACACCCGCCGCGAGCCAGGGCATGATGGAGCCAGGCGCCAATGTCTGACATCGAGATCTTTGAGAGCCTGCGTCCGCTGCTCTTTTCGATCGCGTACCGCATGCTCGGCAGCGTGATGGACGCCGAAGATATCGTTCAGGAGGCCTACCTGCAGTGGCAGAGGCGCGGCGATGCGGAGATCGCATCGCCGCGGGGCTTCCTGTCGACAATTGTTACGCGTCAATCCATCAATCATCTGAACTCGGCGCGGGTCCGCCGCGAGACCTACCCCGGACCGTGGCTACCGGAGCCAGCGCTCAATGAGGTGGAGCCCGACAGCTCCGATCGGCTGCTGCTGCACGAGTCCCTCTCGATGGCGTTCATGATGCTCCTCGAGCAGATGGCGCCCGTCGAGCGCGCAGTCTTCCTGCTGCATGATGTGTTCGTCTATGACTTCGCCGAGATCGCGCACATGGTCGGTAGGTCTGAAGCCAACTGCCGTCAGATCGGCCGACGAGCGCGTCAGCACATCCAGGCCCATCGTCCACGCTTCGACGCGGACCAACAACAGCAACAACGCCTCACTCAGCAATTCATTACCGCGTGCACGACGGGCGATATCAATCAGCTGGTGACCGCGTTGGCGGAGGATGTGACGTTCTGGGGCGACGGTGGCGGCAAGGCGGCATTTTCGGCGCCGAGGCCGATTGTCGGGGCGCAAGACGTCGACGCGTTCATTGTGGGCGTTTTGCAAAAAGTGCCCGGTACGTTGCGCACCACGCCGGTCACGGTCAATGGTCAGCCAGGATTTATCTTCGCCACCGAATTCGCTCTCGGCGGCGTGCTCGCCCTCGACATTGTTGACCAACGCATTTGCGGTATCCGCTTCGTCGCCAATCCCGACAAGCTGCGCGCGATTCCCGAAACCGGTGGAGGATCAGGATCAGTCAACTGAACACTGTCTCGCGGCCGAGTTGGCTGGACCTCCAGCTGTTTCCGTTCGAGAGCCACTACGTCGAAGTTGACGATTGCCAGATTCATTACATTGACGAGGGCCACGGCCCAACTCTGCTGCTGCTTCATAGCAACGGCCTGTGGTCGTTCACCTATCGCCACCTGATCCGCGCCCTGAGCGATCGCTCTCGGTGTATCGCACAGGACTTCCCTGACTTTGGACTGTCCTCAGCGCCGCGCGGGTTCCGCCATACTGTTTCGAGCTACGCCACGCTCCTTGACGGGTTTGTCGAGAAGCTTGACTTGCGCAACGTCGTCCTGCTTGCGCATGACGCTGGCGGGCCGATTGGCCTGGGTAGTGTGGCACGGCACGCGGAGTGGTTCCAGGGCGTCATTCTCCTGGATACGTTCTGCTTTCCGGTGAACCAGGACCGATTTCTATCGGCGATGTTGCGGCTCGTCAGCTCACGTTTCCGGGGTTCTGCTGGTCGATTATCTGAACATGATTATCAGCCAGACCCCGAGCAACGGGATCAAGCTGCGGACGCTCTCGCAACCTGAGATGGCGGCGTTGTACGGGCCATTTCTGCAGCGCTCGCGACGAAAGGTGATGCGTGAGCTGTTCGCGAGTGTGCTCGACGACCCCGAGTATCTCGCATGCCTCCAGCGCCAGCTCCAGGCGTCGGATATCCCCGCTCTATTGCTACCCGCTGGCGAGTCTGGCGCAGTCTCACGTTTGCTGCCTGGATTGGAGGCTACGTTCAACTCGACTGACATGTTTCTTGGTGCGGCCTTACGCCTGCCTCTGGGGACGCCTCAATTCACCGGAACGGCCCGTCGGCCGCTGATCCTGGACGGCCAGTTGTGGCTGTCGATGATGCGCACCTCTGCGAAGGCGCTGGATCTGCACCGCGACCCCCGGATCGTGCTGACCAGCATCGTGATCGGCCCCGAGCCGGCGGCCGAGATCAAGATACGCGGCCGCGCCCAGGAGGTAATCGAGCGCACGGCGCGGAGCTCCGGTAACCAAGGGGGCACGCGTCCGCATTGAGCATCTACTGGGAGAAAAGCTACCAGGACCGGGCCCCCGTGAGGCGAAACGACCGCGGCTGCAACGCAGGCGGTTGGCGGCGCCCGGGCGGCCACCTCATGGCACCCTCGTTATCGATCTGGCGTCGCACGGCTCGCGCTGGTCGTCGCATGCTCGCTGCACACGGCATGGCCGTCCCAGACGCCCGGGGCGAGACTCGCCGCGACGTGGCCTCGGCGAGCGCTGCGCGCGTTTCTTGACTACTGCTTCGCTCGAGAAGTTTGGGCAATTCGGCAAGCGTGCTCGCAATCATTGCCGGAGGCTCGTCGAGTGGGTCAAACGGACCACCAGACCGATTCAGCCACGCCACATGCATACCAGCGGCGGCAGCGCCCTGGACGTACGGGTTTGATGAGACAAGTCGGATGCATGCGGATGATGTGGCCCTCGCGATCAGGCCCGCAACCGTAAGGTTCATGGGCGTTCAACGCAGCTGTCTTAGCCAGTCGGCAATGGCGTGGCCGATTTCGTCCGGCGCGTCTTCCTGGACGAAGTGGATACCGGGCACGCTGACCTCCGTCTGCGCCGGCCAGCGCCGGCAGAAATCCACTGGTGGACCCACCGTGAGGATCGCTCCTGGCTCGGCTTTGACGAACAACTTGGGCACTTCGCTCGTCGCCAACCATTGCGAGTAGGCGCGCACGATCGCATCGACGTCGGCCGGCTCGCCGTCGATCGGGATCTGGCGCGGCCAGGTCAGCGTTGGCCGGCGCCCCTCGCCTGGCTCGAGAAATGGACGCCGATACTCGGCCATCTCATCGTCGGCGAGATGACGCTGTATCGACATTGGCAGGACCTGCTCGACAAACAGGTTCCGCTCGAGGACCATCGCTTCGCCCGCCGCAGAGCGCAGCGCCCCAAAGAACGAGCGAAAGTCGGCCCCGAACTCGGCCCACGTCCGCGGTTGGGTGATTGCCTCCATATACGCGATGCCTTTGACTGCGCCGCGGTGACGGTTGGCCCAGTCGAAGCCGAGAGCCGAGCCCCAGTCGTGGACGACCAACGTGACGCGCTCGCGCACGCCGAGACGGTCGAGCAGCGCGTCCAGGAAGCGCCGGTGTTCGACGAATGTGTACGCCGTGGGGCCAGCCTCGGGCAGCTTATCCGAGTCGCCCATGCCAATCAGGTCCGGGGCGATGCAGCGGCCGAGTTCGCTCAGGTATGGAATGATATTGCGCCACAGATACGACGATGTCGGATTGCCATGCAGCAGGACGATCGGCTCACCAACGCCCACCTCGACATAGGCCATCGTCTGGCCGAGCACTGCTTGCCGCTGCTTTCTCGAACTCCAACTCACCGTCTCGCTTGGCGCCATGACATGGTCCTTTCGTCACGCGGAGCATTCCCACACCAGTCTCGACAGCACGATAGTGCGCACGCCGGTTTCACGCCATCGGCAAGCCGCGGGTGAGCCTTTGTGCGGGTCGAAGACCAGGCGGTGGAAAGGTTAGCCCGGCCTTCCACCGCCGGTACACCACCCGACTGCACCCTGCTGGACGCGGCGGGCGGAACCAGGAACGCGCCGACGTTGCCCCGGCCGGCCGCAGCCAGGATCGCCACGTCAGGGTGCTGCGCGCCAAAAACTCCGGTCCAGTACCCAGACGTGTCTTGGTACAGCAGCGAGCCCTCGGGCGAATGCTCGGCCAGGGCGATCAGCTGGCGCTGCAGTAGAGTGGCGCCGCGGCTGGCGTTGGCCCACAGCACGCCCAGCAACCGCGCGGCGGCCGCCTGGGTATCGGACCCGCGGATACGCCTCGCCCGCTGCCGGTCCTTGGCCATGCGCCGAGGCGTTCTCGAGCAGTCGGTCGATGCGCGGGCTGGCTAAATCGCGCGCGCGGGCGCTGCGGCGCGCCGCCGGTTTGGCGTCGACCAGCGAGCGCAGGACTTCGCGGCCGACCTTGAGCGGCCGGGGCGGGGTATTCCAGGAGGTCGAGGGCGGTCAGCGGTTGCGGCGCGGGCGGTTGTTCAACTGGCTTGATGACCGGAGCCGAGCGGGCCAAGTGTACGGCTAGCTTATGGCCACCGGGCCTGCTGTCTCCGGACGGCGCAGCTTTGAGCCCGCCGGACGCATGTCGCCCAGCGCAGCGCTTGACATGGAGCGCCGGCCCACTCGGCGCGGTGTGGCGCACCGCCGGCGAATCCAGCCGTCGGACCTGGGCACCTGGGTGAGATGCTTGAACGTCGCGAAGCAGCATCTCGCGCGATGGCGACGATCAGCAGCCAGATTTCTGGGCGCATTCAACGCCGCGGGCAACAGAACTTCCGCCCACGTCGACACCAATTGGCCCGCTTCCCCTTTGGAGGCGGATACACCGCACGTTGCTTGCGCTAGCCGGAGGTTGGCAGTGAGACGGAGCCGATCCCGGGGAGACGCTCGCCATCCGCCATGTCCGGACTCTCTTGGGGGCCCAACAAGTGACAACGCCCTTAGCCAGCTGGAGATTGGCCTAGCCTAGTTCTGTTCCACTCTCGTATGCGGCAATGTCGGTAAAGGGTGTGCTGACGCGCTTGTCGCACCCCCCACATGAGGGATTCCCGGCGTCGAAGCCACCCCAGGACTTTAGTACCGGTGACCCCTGGCCGATTCTCAGGGCATGGGTCATCTGGGCAATAAACACCCAGCCCGCGACCCGCGTTCTGACCAGGGAGGTCGTTCAATGTTTCGAAATCTCTTCTCCGACCGGGTTCGCGCCCGGCTCTTCACGGTCCTGATGACCATGTCCGTGCTGGCGGCGATCATCGCCGGCGGCGCCGACAGCAAGTGGTAAGCCGCCTGTGTACCGCCTTCATTTGCTCCTGAGCTCGGCCCGGATACGCTCGGGCCTGCTGACTGCGATCAGCTTGCTCGCGATGGTTCTTGCAGGGAGCGCTGGCCACAAGTGGTAGGCGCGCGCCGGGCGGGTGTCGCATACAGAAGCCCGCCCGGCGCCCGATGACACGATGCTTGGCCTTCTCGCTCCCGTTCTAAGCGCTGTGCTGGCTGCGCTGGCGCTCGGCGGCTCATTGGATCGCTGGTCGCGACTGCGCGTGCGTTGGTGGCCACTCGCGCTGATCGCTCTCGGTGTACAGGTGCCACTCTACAGCCCGCCCTTTGACAGTTGGCCGGTCGTGGTCGCCTTCGGGAGCGCACTCGGGGTTATCACGACGGCTCTGATACTCGCCCTGCTGGTGCGCAACGCCACTGGCTCGGCACGCTTAGCTTGTCTCCTGGCAGCGCTCGGGGTTGCGCTTAACCTCACGGTCATGGTCGCCAATGGCGGCAGGATGCCGCGCTTTCAGCCCGTCGCACCGCGACTCAGCGCCGACGGGCAGGTACGCGTGAGCAATACGGCCCCTGTGGTTGCCGACACACGCCTGGCATGGCTCGGTGACTCCATCGATCAGCCGGCCTGGCTTCCGTTGGCCAACGTGGTCAGCCCAGGCGATCTGTTGCTCTCATTGGGCGCGGCCTGGTGGGTCTTTGCCGCGACGCGCCCGGCTAGGCGCACGCGACCGTCCATCCGCGATGTCTAGTCCCAGCCCGCTACTGGCTCCCCGGACGCGTCTGCTTCTGCGGTCGCGAGTGTTCTGGCGCGACGTCTACATCACCGCGGTGGTGCTTGCCGCGGGTGCAGGCTTGTGGTTCGCCCTGACACACCCCACCCCTGACCCCTGGAGCGTGCCGGGTGTGGTGGCTTTGATTGCTGCGATGGTCCTGGCTGAGCGCCTGGAAGTGCCGCTGCCGCGCAGTGGCTCGGTCACCGTCGCGACCATCCCGCACATGATGGCTGTCCTGCTGCTGCCGCCGTGGCTGTCGATCTTGGCATGTGGCATTGGAATGCTCATCGACCAGTGTGTCGGACGCACCGGCCTGCGGAGGACAATCTTCAACGCCGCGAGCGTCATGCTAACCGTCGGCGCCTCTTCACAGCTCGCCGACTGGTTCGGGCTGGACACCAACAACCTGGGACGTCCCGATCAATGGTATCAGGTACCGGCTTTCATGCTGGTCGCGGCAACATATTACGTGGTCACCAACGTCCTCGCCTCCACGGTTGCGTCGCTCTCAAGCGGCACCCCGATCCGTCAAGCCCTTTTCGACAATGCCAAATTCGCTGTCCCTGCCGAGCTGGCGATGTGCGGCATCGGAGGACTCGTCGCCGTGTTGTGGATCCTGTCCCCGCCGTGGGCCCCGATCATCCTCTTTCCGACTGCCATCTCGCAAGTGGCTCTGACGTATATTTCCAAGAGCCAGCGCGCTACTGAGCAACTCCGCCACCAGGCCCGTCACGACATGCTTACAGGCCTGCCGAACCGGACATCGCTCATGCTGCGCCTGGAGGATCTCCTCGAGTCGCGATCTCCGTGGTCGTTTGCACTGCTCTTGATCGACCTGGATCGCTTCAAGGAGGTAAACGATACCTTCGGCCACGGAGTCGGCGACTTCCTCCTGCGCGAGATCGGCCCGCGGTTGAGATCCGCGCTCAAGGACACCGCTCTCCTGGCGCGGTTGGGTGGGGATGAGTTTGCGGTGCTTCTGCCCGCGATGGATGCAGCCGGCGCCGTCGCGGCGGCACAAGCACTCGTGCGTACTCTCGATTCGGGGTTTACGCTCGACGGCCACATGGTCCATGTCGGCGGTAGCATTGGCATCGCCACGTACCCAGCTGATGGGACAACGGCGCTCGATCTGCTGCGGTGCGCAGACGTAGCGATGTACGCTGCGAAGCGCGGCAACCTCGGCGTGTCGGTCTACGCGCTGGAGCTCGACGACAATTCTCTCGGCCAGGTCAGCCTATACGGAGAGCTACGACAAGCCATCGAGCACGCCGAGCTCCGTCTCCACTTCCAGCCCAAATTCGAGATTGGAACCGGTGCCCTGGCCGGCGTCGAGGCACTCGTACGGTGGCAACATGGCGAACGAGGGCTCCTCGCTCCCGATCATTTCATCCCGCTCGCGGAGCGGACCGGCCTCATCAAGCCACTCGGGCGTTGGGTGCTCCAGGCAGCTGTGCGCCAGTCGCGGACCTGGCAGGACTTGGGCCTCGAGGTGGAAGTGGCCGTCAATCTGACGACGGCGGACCTTCAGGACCCCGATCTGCCACACACGATTCTCGAGCTGCTCGACCGATGGTCAGTGCCGGCGGAGCGGCTGCGCATCGAAATCACCGAGACGACCCTCATGTTCGACCCGGAGCACGCCCGCCGGGTTCTCGACCAGTTGCGGAACGCGGGTATCCACGTCTCGATCGACGACTTCGGAACCGGCTACTCGTCGCTGGCGTATCTGAAGCGCTTGCCAGCGGACGAGCTCAAGATCGACAAATCGTTCGTGCAGCAGATTGCAACTGACCCGAGCGACGCCGCCATTGTTCGGTCCGTCGTCGCTCTGGGGCATGAGCTGGGACTAACCGTGACTGCGGAGGGGGTCGAGCACCCGGTGACGCTCAATCGGCTGCGAGCGTTCGGCTGCGACAAAGCTCAGGGCTACCTCCTCGGGCGGCCAATGGAACCTGATCTCTTTTTCGAATTCGCTCGCGGACGCGTGGGAACGGCTCGGGTGGACCATTTGCCCCTCGCGTTGTCAGCTGGAGGCGCGCGTGTGCAGCTTGACCACGATGTGGCGCCCGCGACGCTAAGAGCAGCTGGCTGAAAGATGTCGCGGTTCCGAGCCGAGGTTCGTGTTGCGTGAGCCCGGAGAGGCGGCGACCGAACGGTACCGCGATCAAACTCTAGGAAAAAGCCGTATGCGCGTCGGCCCAGACGGAATACCCCGTACCCGTCTGGCCTCAAGCGCCCATGAGGGCAGGCGGCCGCTTTGCGCCACCAACGCACCGCCGCGTTGCGTTGGTGGCGAGATCGGGAAAATGAGGTGCGGGCTGTGCGTCGGCATCCACGATTGCTCCCACCCATCCGTGGTGCCGACGCTGATCTTCCCCACCTGGTGATGGGTGGCAGGATCACCAGCTCGTGGCGGAAAGTCCGCCGGCAGCACGCTGTTCGAGAGGAGATCAACGCACTTGCATTCCGACAAAGAGGTGACGGTGCTCGGAGGCAGAGCGTCCCAGTTGAGCGCCCTGTCGGTCGCGATCCTGTCGGTGTCCCTTCACCTGGACGCCAGTTGTCCGCGGCGATGACTTCGAAAGCCGTTGGCACGGCGTCGGCGTCCTGGTCGCCGATCTCGTGCGCCTCGGTGCCGACAACGGTCCGACCTGCCAGGTTCGGCGCCAGCCGTTCAAACCAGGCAACCGCCGCTGCCGCCGTCTCGGGCGAGCCCTGAAAACCCCTGGGGGAAATGGTGCAAAAAGAGAAACGTTGCCATCGCTCGTACTCCCTTGCTTGGTCTGGTCTCCATCGCCAGGAGGCTCACTCAGTAAGATTCCTCGGTCGGCGCGAGGTGATCGGTCTTTGCCGGCATGATCCATTCGTAAAGAACCGATCAGTTTTCGTCTGATCGAGGGTCTTATCAGTGTGAAAGGCCGAGCACGTGATGGCAGTTAGCGATCCAACAACAATGAGCGCCGCCTCAGGCGGTGACCAGGACGCCTTCAAGCGTCTGACGGATCCATACGTTCGGGAGATCCACCTGCACTGCTACCGCATGCTCGGCTCGTTCCACGATGCAGAAGATGCGGTGCAGGAGACACTTCTCCGCGCCTGGAGCCATCTCGGGTCGCTCCAGGATCCCCGTTCGTTGCGAGCCTGGCTGTATCGCATCGCAACCAACGTCTGTTTGCGCCAACGTGTCCATGCAGCAAACGATCCGATCATGACCTCGACAAGCCTCGATGGATTCACTCCAACCGTCACTCCGCCATACCACCTGTCTCCGTACCCGGATGCAGTGCTGGACCAGGTTCAGTCACCGGTTGGCAATCCTGCCGTTGAATACGACCTGTACGAAACTGTGCAGCTGGCGTTTCTGATTACTGTGCAACTCCTGCCACCACGCCAACGCGCGGTGCTCCTGTTGCACGATGTGATTGGCTTCACAATGGCAGAGATTGCCGAGATGCTCGGTACGACAGTTGCCGCCGTGAACAGTGGACTCAACCGGGCGCGGTCAACGCTGCGGGAATCCCGGGCACGCCTGCCGACGCGTGCACGGGCCTCCCGTGAAGTAACGGACTCGCTCGTTGAAAAGTGCCTTGCGGCCTGGCAAGCGGCGGACATGACCCGCCTCGCTGATCTGCTCAAGGCGGATGTCGTGATGGGGGCGCCAACGTGGGGCGTGCGTTTGAATGGTCGCCCGACGGTTTGCGAGTTCCTGGCAAGCGTTCCCGCGGCCGAGCAACGAGCAAAGTTCAGATTCATTGCTACGCGCGCAAATCGCCAGCCAGCGCTGGCCGTTTACGTCCTGGATGAGATCGCTCAGACGGAGACCTATCGCGCCTTGGGAATTATTGTCCTGACAATGGATGGCGACGCGGTGGGCGGAATTGCCATGTTCCCGGATCCAAAGCTGATGCTGTCGTTTGGGTTGCCCATGCATCTATGAACAATGTGTCCCAACCGAATGGCACGATGAAAGGAAAGACGGTTGTCTTCACCGGCGGCTCGCGCGGTGTGGTTCGGTTCGCGGCAATCGAGCTCGCTCGGCGCAAAGCGACGATCCTCGTCGTCGGGCGCGACGAAGCGCGGGGCGCGGATGTGGTCGAGGCTATCCGCGCTACGGCGGGTCAGCGGAGTTTCTGCGCGCCGACATGGGTGATGCTTCTGAGGTGTGCGCGCTTGCGCAGGCGCTGCTCGCGCGATGCGAGAGCATTGACGTTCTGGTCCACAGCGCGGGCGGCCTCGCACCGGCCGGTGCCAGAACCCGCGAAGGCGTCGACCTGGGCTTCGCCCAGAACTTTCTCGGTGCGTTTCTGCTGACGCGTCTGCTCGAGGAGCGGTTGCTCGCGAGCGCGCCTGGCGCAGGGGAAAAGTAATCGGGAGATTGCGACCACGCTCGTGAGCAGCGAAAGCACCGCCGAAAGTCACGTCAAGCACATTCTCAGCAAGCTCGGCTTGCGATCGCGAGCTCAGGTGGCCGCCTGGGCTGCCCAGCGCGGCAGCTCTCTCTGAGCGCTGGCCTCGGGTGCCGTCACGGCCTCTGGTCAGACGGTGACGTAGCCCCTTGCGCCGTCGATGTGGAAGACGGCGCCAGTTGCGTATGACGATTCGGTGCTCGCCAAAAACAACAGCGTGTGCGCGAGCTCGCGCGGCGCGCCCGGCCGCCCCATCAGGTTTTACGGATAGGGCTCGGATCGCATGTCTGCCTCCGCTTCCTCGTAGGATGTGCCCTGACTTTGCGCGCGATTCCGGATGTGGAACCGGGTCAGCACGAAGCCAGGGCAGACGGCATTCACGCGGATTCCCTGACGGGCGTGATCGCAAATTGAGCGGTCGTCAATCGAGGGCGACTCAGATTCCATCGGGCGCCAAGCCGTCACGTTTTGCCGCGTCGACAAGGCCACGCGAGCGAGCCGCTTGTAAGTAGTGAGGCGTATCCAGGAGATCACCAGCTACTCGACGGCCACGATAGAGCACGCGACAAGCAGCGCCGTGCGAACATCGGGCAGCAGCAGCGGCAACGTGTGGTCGAGGCCACCAAGCAGGCTGGCCAGGCGAGAGCTTGCCACGCCAGGATTTCGAACCTCAGTCGGGTTTCGCCAGTGCGAGTTCATGACTGACCTGTGGGCCGACGAACCTGGCCAGTGGATCGGCGTGGCGCAGGACGATCTTCCATCCGTTGTCTTCGCGTCGGAAGACGTGTGTCGCACGATAGAGAAACGTCACTGGTTCGGCGGTCCCCCCGAGTCGGCTTTCGTGTTTCTCGACCGTGACACTGCAGGCCAGGTCGGCGCCTGTCCAACTGATGACGTGTTCGTAGCTGCTTCGGCCCCCGCCACCGGCGTAGCCATCCGCTGTTCGCGCGAAGCGGGCCGACAGGGCTTCCCAACCCGTAACGCACGCACCATAGGCGCCCAGGATGGCTACATCGTCGCGGTGGGAGAGCAATTCGCGCCAGAGACTCCAATCGCCATCAGTCATGCGCGTGTTGGCAGCGTCAAGCTGCCGCTGCAGGTGGTCAAGGTCGACAACTGTCGAGGACATCGTTGCTCGTCTCCCTTCTCACTAACGAATGAGAGCATGTCGCCCGCGGCGGATCAAAGTAGGCCGGTGGTAGAGTCGCCGATACAAAAAGTGATAGTCCAGGGACGCTGATGCAGGCGCACGATGTCGACGGGGCGGACGCGGCCGACACTTCGTTCGGCCGTTGCCTGCGTCGCCTCCGCAAAGCGCTCGACCTGACTCAAGCAGATCTTGGGCAGCGCGTCGGCTACGCGGCGGTCACGATCCACAAGCTCGAGACTGACCAGCTTCGCCCATCGCGCGAGATGGCGTGGCGTCTTGCGGACGAACTGGCCGTCGCGCCTGAGCAGCGGGCTGCATTTCTCCGCCTGGCGCGGGATGCGAAGCACCCGGTGCCCTCTGCCGCGGCGCGCGCCATACCGGTGGCGCTCAGTAGTTTCGTCGGGCGCCAGCACGAACTGGCGGAAGTGCGGCGCCTACTGGCTACGGCGCGGCTTCTGACGTTGACGGGAACCGGTGGAGTTGGCAAGACGCGGTTGGCGCTGGAGGCCGCCAGGCTCGTCACCGCCGAAGACGGGCCCGGCGTGTGCATTGTCGAGTTGGCTTCAATTACAGAGGTGTCCGCAGTAGCCCAGGCGGTTGCCACAAAACTGGGGCCGGCTGAACCGACTGGCCGCCCGCCGCTAACCACGGTGATTGATATGCTCCGCCAGCAGAAGTTACTCCTGGTGCTCGACAACTGTGAGCAGGTTGTGCAGGGTTGCGCCGAACTGGCGGACGCCATTCTACGTGCCTGTCCGGCCGTACGGATCCTGGCGACCAGCCGCCAGCGTCTCGGCATCCTCGGAGAGACGACCTGGCGCGTGCCATCCATGGCTCTGCCCACCGCGGACACGTCGGTCGATGCGCTGCAGGCGTGCGACGCCGCACGCCTGTTTGTCGAACGTGCGGTCGCGCTGGCACCGGAGTTTGCGCTGTCCGCTCGTAACGCTGCTGGAGTCACGCGGGTGTGCCGGCAACTCGAGGGGATTCCGCTAGCGATCGAGCTGGCAGCAGCGCGTATCAACGTACTCTCCGTGGACGAAATCGCCGCGCGTCTGCATGACAGTATTCGTCTGCTGAGTACGGGCAATTGGACGGCGTCGCCGCGGCAGCAGACACTCCGGGCCACCTTCGACTGGAGCTATCGTTTATTGGATCACGCCGAGCGAACCCTGCTGACGCGCCTGGCCGTGTTCGCCGGAGGCTGGACGCTCGAAGCGGCGGAGGCCGTCTGCGCGGATGCGGTGATCGCGGCATCCGATGTCCTCGATGTATTGGCGCGGTTGGTGGAAAAGTCGCTGGTACTTGCCGAGGCCGCTGAGGCCGGCGGCGTTCGCTATCGGTTGCACGAACCACTCCGCCAGTTCCTCGACGAGCCTCTGGTTGCCGAAGACACCGAGAATTCAATCCGGCGGCAACACGCGCACTGGTACATGCAACTGGCGGAACAAGCTGCGAAGGACTACCACGGACCGAAACAGGCCGTGCAACTACGCCAACTGGAACGGGAGCATGCCAACGTTCGCGCAGCGCTCCGCTGGCTCGACGAGGCAGAGGAGCTAGATCAGTTGGACCGACTGGCGGTCGCGCTGTGGTGGTTCTGGCTGAGACGAAACCATCTGGAGGAAGGTCGCGCCTGGTTGGAGCGGCTGCTGGCGCGAGCGGCTCCAGGCCGCGCAGAGGTGTGTCGCGCCACGTTGCTCATGCAGGCTGGGTCCATTGCCTGGCTTCAGGGCGATTTCGCCGCCGGGCAGCGGTGGGCCGACGAGAGTCTCGGCATCGCGCGGCAGCAGGCAGATATCGGAGCGACCGCGTATGCTCTCGGACTTGGCGGCCGGCTCGCCGTTGTACGGGGCGACTTTGCCGCGGCCCGGGCAGTGTTTCAAGAGAGCCTCGAGCTGACGCATCGCGTCGGGGATGCCTGGTGGGAGGGCCGGGTGCGCGAAGGGCTGGCGACCGTTGCGCTACAGCACGGGGATTTCGCAGCAGCGGCCTCCCAGCTCGAACACGCGATTGGCCTGGCGCGCACGATGGGTGACGAGTGGTCGCTGGCGACGCTACTCACGGGACTGGGCGATGTGGCGCGCGCCCGAGGCAACTACCAGCACGCCGGGCACTTGTACCGCGAGAGTATCGCCCTGCATCAACGTCTCGGGACCGAGCCCGCCCCCACGCTGCGCCACAATCTGGCGTACGTTGCCTTGCACCAGGGCGATTTGCGCGGGGCGGCGCGTTTGTTCGGCGAGAGCCTGCAACTCTTTCGGAGTTACGCGGAGCGACGCGGTATGGCCGAATGTCTGGTCGGCCTGGCCGGTGTTGCAGCCGGCAGCGGCGATCGCTCACGTGCCGCGAGGTTGTTGGGCGCGGCAGAAGCCGCCTTCGAATCACTGGGCGCACAGATCTCGCCGTCTAACCGCGCCGACTTTTCTCGCATCGTGGCGCTCGCGCGGACGGGCGCGAGTCCGGCCAAATTCGCGGCCGCGTGGACGGCCGGCCACGGGGTGGGGACGGCTGTCGCGGTCGAGGAGGCGCTTGCGCTGAGCGTCGATGCCCCGCCCGCCGTCGATGCACGCCTGCAAGCTGGGCCACTAACGCCACGCGAGACGCAGGTCGCTGTCCTGATCAGCCGTGGTGATACCAACCGCGAGATCGCCAGGACGCTGGTGATCAGCGAAGGGACGGTGGAGCGCCACGCCGCGAACATTTTCCGCAAACTCGGCTGTCGGTCGCGCGCGCAGGTGGCGACCTGGGCGACCGGTCAGGGCCTGCTGTCCCCTACATACTGAGACTGCAAGCCGTACGCAGCCAATCTGCAAGGAATCCCGGATAGTCGGCCACTCACGGTTGGCCTACTGTGATCCTGACCTTTTGAGCGGAGGTGCTCGACCAATGCAGACAGCAGCGGACCAACACGCCGACGCGGCCAATTCGACGTCCGACAGCTTCGAAGACGCGGTTGACCGCATGCGAGACGCCGCGAAGGCGTTCATCAACGGCGACATCGGACCGTGGACGCAGATTTGTTCGCATGCCGACGATACATCGCTGTTCGGCGGCTGGGGGGCGTGGGAACGTAGCTGGAGTGAGCTGGAGCCACGCTACGCGTGGGCGGCGGCTCGCTTCGTCAGCGGTGAGATGGCAATTGAGGACATCGCCAGCAACGTGAGTGGCGATCTCGGATACACCGTCTGGATCGAGCGCTGCCAGGCCAGATTGCGCGGCGTCGACGGCCTGGTCCCGGTCGCCTTGCGCGTCACGCACATTTATCGAAATGAGCAGGGCACGTGGCGAATGATCCACCGCCACGCCGATCCACTCGTTGCGATCCAGGATACCGAGGCGATCGTCCAATCGCCGGAGTGAGGCAAGGGCCGGAGGGTGCATGTATGCGGTTCGGCATCAATTTCTTCCCCGCGTTCCGGGCCAGCCAGGCCAGCGCGGCGGAGTACTTTGCGCAATGCCTGCGCGTCAGCGAGCGCGCAGACGAGCTGGGGTTCAGCTCGATCAAGACCGTCGAGCACTATTTCAACGAGTACGGTGGAACGTGCCCGAACCCGATGGTGCTGCTTTCGGCGATCGCCGCCCGCACGAAGCACGCGCGGCTGGTCACCGGTGCCGCCATTCCAGCCTTCAATCATCCGATCAAACTGGCTGGCGAGCTCGCCATGCTGGATAACATTTGCGAGGGGCGGCTCGACGTCGGCTTCGGTCGCGCCTTCATTCCTGCGGAATACGAAGCCTACGGCCTGGATATGGCGGACAGTCGCGCCCGGTTCGACGAAGGCTCCGCGGCCATCGTACGGCTGTGGACTGAGCAACGGGTCACCCATCACGGGCGCTTCTGGCGGTTTGAGAACGTGCATCTCATGCCGCGGCCATACCAGGTGCCCCATCCGCCAATCTGGGTCGCCGCGGTCAGTTCGGAGGAGTCGTTTGTGAATGCGGCGCGACGCGGCCACCACCTGATGATCATTCCGTTCGCCGGCGGCTTCGAGCGATGCAGCAAGATGGTGAAGCTGTACCGTCAGGTCTGGAGAGAGTGCGGGCATGCGCCCGGAATGGAGCAGGTCCAGATGGGGTTCCATGCATACGTTGCCGAAACCCACGCCGAGGCGGTCACGGGCTACATTCCGGCGATGCGCACCTACCTTGACGTCTTTGCCGAGGCGATCGGTCGCAGTGACCCGCTGGTGAGGTCAGGGCAGTACCCAGGTTATGAGAAAATGGTCGAGGTTCTTTGCACCCGCGGACCGGAAGACTATCTGGATAAGGGCTACGCATTCGTCGGCACACCTGATGAGGTGGTAGACCAGGTGCGTCACGTGCGCGACTTATTTGGCGAGCACGAGCCATCGCTCCAGGTCACCTTCGGCGGTATCAGCGACACTGAAGCACTCCGCACGGTCGAGTTGTTCGCCCAGTGCGTCATGCCGGCCTTCACTGACGAATGTGTCCCGGCCATGCCCGCCCAGGCATGA
>DATGEP010000012.1:0-2274 GCA_035310125.1 Ktedonobacterales bacterium | reverse complement strand
TGGGAGGCGGTGGCTATGCCGTGCGCGAGGTGGTGCCGCGCGCCTGGACCATCTTCTTCGCCGAGATGGTGGAGAGGCGTGATCTGGCGGCGGACCTCAACGACTCGAGCGCCATGGTGCCCGCGGAAGAGGCGCAGGAGCGGGTGTGGACGGCGCTGCACCTTGACATCGCCCGGCTGGGCGAGGTGCACCGGATCGAGCTCTAGAGACCCGGCCGAAAAGTAGCCATCCAAGCGCTCGACGGCAATGAGAGAATCGAGCGGACCCGCATCCACTCCACATCGCAGCAGACGTCGGAGGAAACATGCTTGGAATCCGGGATCCACAGGCCACGATTGCCGACGGGGACCAGCTTTATCTGAGCCACGTTGGGGAGAAGACGTTCTACGGCTATCTGGCGCGCCACCGCCACGAGCTCTTCCGCGATGAGCAGTTTGCCGACCTGTACAAGAAGGGTTGGGGCCGTCCGAGCGTGCCGCCCAGCACGCTGTGCGTAGCCCTTGTACTGCAGCACTACGATGGCTGCTCGGACCAAGAAGCCGCCGATTCAGCCGCCTACGACCAGCGCTGGAAGGTGGCGCTTGGTGCCGCCGACACCGAGCGGCCGTTTGCGAAGAGCACCCTGCAACTGTTTCGGGCCCAGCTGGTTGTGCACGAGAAGGCACGACAGATCTTCCAGAGCAGCCTGAATGCAGCGCGGCAAGTTGGCCGCTTGAAGTCAGAAGGCAATATGCGCGCCGCGTTGGACACCACCAACATCCTGGGCCGAGGGGCCGTCCGGGACACCTACAACCTAATTGGTGACGGCATCTTGAGCGTCATGCGAGCCCTGGCCAAGCAGCGCCGGCAACCGCTGGAGAAATGGGCCCACGACAAAGGTCTGAAGCGATACCTGGGCTCCAGTGTGAAAGGCGAAGCGGCAATCGACTGGGATGACGCGCAGGCGAGAAGCAACCTGTTGGCGGAGTTGGTGACCGATGCCGAGCGCGTGCTCAGGCTGGCTCAGCGGTCGCGGGCTAGCTGCCATCCGGACAGCCCGGAGGAGGAGCGGCTGATCAAGGCCAGCCAGATCCTGGGCCAGGTCTTATTGCAGGACATCGAGCGCGAGGGTGACCAGGTACGGATTCGACGTGGCACGAGCGCGGACCGTATTTGCTCCGTGCACGACCCTGAGATGCGCCATGGGCGCAAGAGTGCGAGCACTCGGTTCGATGGCCACAAGCTGGCGGTGGCGGCCGACGTTGAAAGCCAGTTGTTGGTCGCCGTCGACATCATGGCCGGCAGCGCAAAGGATGATGAGGGCAGCCTCGAGCTGGCTCAGCAGGCGGAAGCAACGACCGGGCTCAAGCTGGAAGCCGCACTCGGCGATTGCGCATATGGCAGTGGGGACAACCGAGAACGATTCGCCGAGGCGGACATCGCCCTTATGGCGCGTGTGCCGGCCCGGCCCGAGAACGAGTACTTCAGCAAGGACGCGTTCGAGATTGACACTGAGCGGATGACCTGTCGCTGCCCGGCCGGGCAGGTCACCAGCAATCTATACCGGTCCGGCGCGGTGATTCGTGGTGGTTCGGTTCGGCAGCGATTTGGGTTCCGGTTTACGGACAGGACCTGTGCGGCATGTCCCCTACGCACCAAGTGCTACAAACCCGGCAAGACCGGTCGCACAGTTCAACTTCATCCCCACGAGGCGACCATGCAGGCCGCGCGGCAATGGCAGCACAGCTCGGACTTCGACCTCTTCCGGCGCCAGCGACAAGTTGTCGAGCATCGGTTGGCGCGCCTAATCCAGCTGGGAGTCCGTCAGGCTCGATATTTCGGGCGGCACAAGACCTTGTTCCAAGCGCTCATGGTGGCGACCGTTGCCAATCTCACCCTAATCGCCGGACTCGACCCGATCGGGAGGACGCCGCGCACATCCCACTCCTTCATTGACCTTGCATGGAGCGTGCGCGGCCGCGTTCTGGCCCTCGGTCACGCCATCTACGGTCACGCCATTGCGTTATGCGCTTGGCGGAGCCGCCCCGAGCCGGCGCATCCCCTGCAGCCCAGAGTGGCCGGTTCTCGGCCAGGTCTCTAGAGCCGGACTTCTAGCTGGGCTTCGGGCTCGGTGAAGGCGACGCGGGCGGCGTCGGGCTCGGCGTCGGCCCCGGCTTCACGCTCATGAGCGTGATCTCGAAGACCAGCGTGGCGTTGGGCGGGATGATGGTCGCGCCCGTGTTCGGATCCTGCTGGCCCTGGGCCCCGTAGGCGAGCGCCGCCGGGATGATCAGC
>DATGEP010000011.1:0-8294 GCA_035310125.1 Ktedonobacterales bacterium | reverse complement strand
GTGTGGAGAAGCCGCCACGCATTGATAGATATAACGAGTGAGGCGGGCAAGCGTTACACCGCGTTTTCAGCTATGTCGCGTGGATGCCAACACGCGCACGCTATCTCATTTCTGGGGCCAGCGTGAGCGCGGGGAGATACGACGCGAGCGCGCCCGGCAGCAGAACAGTGCCGTCGGAGCGCTGGCCGTGTTCGAGGAGGGCGGCCAGCGTGCGGCCAATGGCGAGCGCGGAGCCATTGAGGGTGTGCGGGTGGCGGGCGCGGCTGCCGGCGGCGGGACGGTAGCGCAGACCGAGACGGCGCGCCTGAAAGGGGCCACAGTCGCTTACCGACGAGACTTCGACGTAGCGGGTCTGGGAGGGCATCCAGACTTCGAGGTCCACGGTGCGCTGTGACGCGAAGGGCAGCTCTCCGGCGCAGAGGGCGACGGTGCGGTATGGTAGGCAGAGGAGCTGGAGCACTGCTTCGGCGTCCGCCAGTAGCGCATCGAACGCGACATCGGCGCTTTCCGGAGTGGCGATGCGCACCAGCTCTACTTTGTCGAACTGGTGCTGACGCAGCAGCCCGCGCGTGGCCGTGCCAGCCGAACCCGCCTCGCGCCGGAAGGCAGGCGTCCAGGCGGTGTAGGCCAGCGGCAGCGCGGCTTCGGGGAGTGTCTCGCCGGCATGTAGCGCGACCAGCTGCGCCTCGGCAGTGGGACTCAGCCAGAGATCGTCGCGCCGGACTTCGTAGAGATCATCCGCGAAACGCGGGAGATGTCCGGTGCCTTCCAGCGTCGCGGTGCGGAGCAGGTGCGGCGGCGCGACCTCGGTGTAGCCGCGCGCGGCGTGTAGATCGAGCATGAAGGCGGCGAGGGCGCGCTGGAGACGGGCGCCCATCCCGAGAAGCAGCGGAAAACGCGAGCCGGAGAGCTTCGTCGCGCGCGGCAGGTCGAGAATACCAAGGGCGGCGGCCAGCCCATCGTGCCCCTTTGGCGCGGACGAGAACGCCGGCAGCTCACCCCAGGTGCGCAGGACGACGCTGTCCTCAGGGCCAGCGCCATTGGGTACGCGGGCGTCGGGGAGGTTGGGCAGGCGCATCAGGAGGCGGTGCGCTCGCGCTTCGAGGATCTCAAGCGCGGCGGTGGCAGCGTCGCATTCGCGCCGGGCCGTGCGCGCGGCTATCGTGTCCGTGCCGCCATCACGTGTCGCGGAGGCAGCGCGCGCCAGCTCGTCGCGGCGGGCGGCGGCGGCACGGCGCTGGGCATCGAGCGCGAGCCACTCATTCAGCGTGCGCGCGGCGGATGGTCCAGCGTGGCGGCGGCGCAGGGCGGCGCGCACAGCGTCGGGGTGGTCACGCACGTGGCGGTCGTTGAGCATCTGAGCCACCTCTCAATGCACGTTCAGAGGGCCGGCGGTTAAAACCGCGCGGCGGGCGTACGCGGTACGGCCCTACGCGGTACGCCCCTACGAAATCTGTGTATGCCGGTTTTTGGCGGCTACTGGTCTGATTGGTCTACATACGGATAGGCCTTGCCCGTTCTCCAATCGCGCCGTTTGCGCACATATAGATTGCTCAATCCCATTTGAATGTCCCATGTCATATGCGCAAGATTTGCCTCGGCTTCAATCAGCGGAAGTAGGCTCTTGATAAAGCGATCTTCGCCAACAGGCTCCCCCTGCGCAGCAATAGCCTCATGCTCTATTACCGCTAGCAAGTTATACAATCGGCGAAGCAGCTCGTATCTTGACTTCCCCATCTTCTACCCGATAGTTTTCACATGAGCGCCAGCCACCCCCCGACGGCTGCTCATAGCAAGTTGCGCAAATGCGCTCGCAAATGACTCGATATCTGACGTTCATTTGCACCCTCTGTAGTGGCGAGGTTGCCGACATAGGACGGGCGCAGCAGGCTGCGCCCCTACAATACATGTGGCAGCAGGCCGCATCTACAAAGTCTATTTCTCGCGCAGCGTGGGGAACAGGATCACCTCGCGGATGGAGTCTTCGTCGGTGAGGAGCATCACCAGACGGTCAATGCCACCACCGAAGCCGCCGGTGGGCGGCATGCCAACCTCCAGCGCCTCGATGTAGTCCTCGTCGAGCACTTGCGCCTCGTCATCGCCGCCGGCACGCTGGCGCGCCTGATCCTCGAAGCGGGCGCGCTGGTCCTGCGGGTCGTTGAGCTCGGTAAAGGCGTTGCCCAGCTCCAGGCCGCCCACGTAGGGTTGGAAGCGTTCGGCGATACCCTCGGCGCCGGGCTTGCGCTTGGCGAGTGGCGAGAGGTCCACGGGGTAGTCGTAGAGGAAGACGGGACCCTTGAGTTTCGCCTCCGGCCCCTTGATGATGGAGTCCTTCAGCTCGTCAATCAGGCGGCCACGGCCCAGGTGAGGATCTACGGCAAACTTGCGCTCGCGCATGGCGGCGGCCAGCGCCTCGCGGGTGGGAAATTGATCGTAGTCTATGCCCGTGAACTCCAGGATGGCCTCGCGCAGCGGTATGCGCTGCCAGGGCGGGGCAAGATCCAGCGCGACGCCCTGGTAGGTGAGCCGCGTGCTGCCCGTCACCTGTGCGGCGATGTAGGCGTACATGTCCTCCACCAGGCGCATCATGTCCTGATAGTCGGCGTACGCCTGGTAGCACTCCATCATGGTGAATTCGGGGTTGTGGCTGCGGTCTATGCCCTCGTTGCGGAAGTTGCGGGCAATCTCGTAGACGCGCTCGATACCACCGACGATAAGCCGCTTGAGGTATAACTCTGGGGCGATGCGCAGATACAGATCGCGGTCGAGCGTGTTGTGGTGCGTGATGAAGGGGCGCGCTGTGGCGCCGCCGTAGAGCGGCTGTAAGATCGGCGTCTCCACTTCGACGAAGCCGCGCCCATTCAAGAATTCGCGCATGGCGGTGAGCGCGCGGGCGCGCGCCAGAAAGACGGGCAGCCGCGTGTCGCGGTTGGCGATCAGGTCCACGTAGCGCTTGCGGTAGCGCGTCTCGGTATCGAAGAGCTTAAGGTTTCCGCCCTCGCCCTTGGCGGGCAGCGGCTGGAGCGCCTTGGCGAGCAGGGAGTAGCGTTCGACATGCAGCGTCTTTTCGCCGGTGCGGGTGGTAAAGAGGTAGCCGGTGGCCTGCACGATGTCGCCGAGGTCGAGCAACTTGAGGCGCCTGAACGCTTCGTCACCGACTTCGTCGCGTTTGATGTAGATCTGGATGCGCGCGGAGCCGTCTTCGATGTGGGCGAAGGCGGCCTTGCCCATCTCGCGGAGCTGCATGAGGCGGCCCGCCAGGGTGATGTGCGCGCCGCTCTGCTGGAGCGCGTCGAATTGCGCCAGCGCCTCGGCGGCGGTGGTGTCGCGCTGGCTGGTAGTGGGATAGGGATTTATGCCTTCAGCTCGGAGCGTGTTGACTTTTTCGATCCGGGCGTCACGTTCATCTGACATGAATACTCTTCTTCGCTCTTATTCGAGGATGCGTGTCACGGCGGACATGGACGTTGCGTATCGTGCCGACGGCGGGCGCGGCAGGCAGCGCCCCTACGGATCGATGGTACGAGCTATGTCAGAGCGGCGATGCGCTCCAGCTTGCCACGCGCCGCTTCAAGCCGAGGGAGCACGCGCTCTTTGCCGAGGAGGGCCAGCATCTCCGGCAAGCCTGGCGTCTCTTTGCGCCCACTGACGGCGACGCGCACGAGCATGAAGGCAGGCCCACGGTCGGGCACCTCGCTGCCATCGGCTTTCTTGCGGAGGAAGCCATGAGCGACGACGAAGGCATCGAGCGTTGCCAGCAGCGCATCGTGTGTCCAATCGCTCTGTTCACGCAAGACCGGCACGAGCGCGGTCAGCGTCTCGATGGCGCGGGCGGCGTCCAGGTTTTTGCTCAGCAGCAGGGCCGGGTCGTACTCCGGCTGCTCCTCGAAGAAGAATGCCGTGAGCGCGGGCACATCCGCCAGTGTCTTGATGCGCTCCTGGTCGAGCGCGATCACCTGCGTGGCATAGGCGCGATCGGCGTGCGCGGCCTGGGGCAGCCCCCTGGTCAGGAACGGCTCCGCGCGATCCAGGAGCTCGCCGGGCGTCATCTTGCGGATGTACTGGCCGTTGAACCAATCGAGCCGGGCGATGTCGAAGACCGACGGCGAGGTGCCGATACGTTTGTAGTCGAAGAGCGTGACGAGCTCGTCGAGCGTGAAGAATTCAGTGCGGTCATCCAGGGCCCAGCCGAGCAGCACCAGGAAGTTGTTGATGGCTTCGGGCAGGTAGCCTTTGTCGCGGTAATCCAGCAGGGGCAGCGCACCGTGGCGTTTGGAGAGCTTGCTGCGGTCGGGCGCGAGCACGAGACCAGCGTGGATCAGCTCCGGCTCCTCCCACCCAAAGGCGCGGTACACCTGGGCGTAGCGCGGGGCGCTGGAGATGTATTCCTCGCCGCGAATGACGTGCGTGATATCCATCAGGTGGTCGTCTACGATGTTGGCGAAGTTGTATGTTGGGTAGCTATCCGACTTCAGCAGCACCATATCGTCAATGGTGGTGTTGTCAAACGTCAGGTCGCCACGCAGGGCGTCGTGGTAAGTGGTCGTGCCATCCAGCGGCGCGGCGAAACGCACGACCGAGGTAAGGCCCTCCGCTTCACGAGCGGCGCGCTCCGCCGGAGTCAGAGTGCGACAGCGGCGGTCGTAGTGCTCCGGCTCTTTGCGGGCGCGCTGTTCGGCGCGCATCTGCTCCAGGCGCTCCTCGGTGCAGTAGCAGCGATAGGCGTGGCCGGTTGCGATCAGCTTTTCGCCCTGCTCGCGGTAGATGTCCAGCCGCTCGGACTGGAAGTATGGGCCGTATTCGCCGCCAACCTCTGGGCCTTCGTCCCAGTCCAGACCGAGCCAGCGCAGTCCTTCCATGATATTCTCGATGGCGCCATCAACGAAGCGTTTGCGGTCGGTATCCTCGATGCGCAGAACAAATTGGCCGCCAGAGTGTTTGGCAATGAGATAAGCAAAGAGAGCGGTCCGATAATTGCCAATGTGCGGAAAGCCCGTGGGGCTGGGCGCGTATCGCGTCCGCGCGGGTCGCATGTCCACGATCTGCTCCTTAATGTAGATGCGATGAGCTATTCGCGCTGGCCTGAGAGAATGAGCTATGCCGCCAGCGACGCCAGAAACGCATATTCAAGCATACCACGCCAGCGGTGTGCGCGGTGTGCTCATTTCCAGACTTGACAGTATGGAAACCTCCAGATATTATTCTTATACCGACTGGGTAGTATGTAAAACGACGGGAGAATCCGCGCCAGGTGGGGCAGGTATTGCCAGCGAGATCGGGGGAAGGGAATATCATGCTTGCGACGCTCCGCAGCCGCGATTTCGCGCTGGTCTGGCTCGCGGGACTGATCTCGCTTACCGGCGACTGGCTGCTGATGATCGGCCTGCCCATCTATACCTACACGCTGACCGGGTCGGCGCTGGCTACCAGCATCATGTTCATGGCCGCCATCGTGCCGCAGCTCCTGCTCGGATCGGTGGCTGGCGTCTTCGTGGACCGCTGGAGCCGCAAGCGGACGATGGTCGCCACGAACGCGCTGCTCGCGCTGGGCTTGCTGCCGCTGCTGCTCGTCCACGACACGGGCACCCTCTGGATCGTCTACGTCGTCGCGGTGGTCGAGTCTCTGCTGGCGCAGTTCTTCGCGCCCGCCGAAAGCGCCATCTTGCCGACGCTCGTGCGTGCGGATCAGCTGATCGCGGCGAATTCGCTCAACGCGCTCAACAAGAATGCCGCCCGGTTGGGCGGGCCAGCGCTCGGCGGACTCATCGTCGCGTGGGCGGGCCTGGGTGGCGTCGCGCTGCTGGATGCGCTCTCCTTCGGGCTGGCGGCGGCGCTCGTGCTGCTCATTAGGCCGCCGGCGCGGTCAAGCGCCAACGTGACCACGGAATCCGTCGCGCAGGCGGAGAAGAGTATTTTGCGCGAATGGCTGGCTGGGCTGCGCCTGGTGCCGCGCAGTCGTGTGCTGAAGGTGTACTTCGTGATGTTCGCGGCGATGGGGCTGGGCGAGGGGATCTTCTCGGTGCTACTGGTCGTCTTCGCGGTGCGCGTGCTCCATGGAGGCGCGGAGCTGCTCGGCTTGATGATGTCGGCGCAGGCTGTCGGCGGACTGCTCGGCAGTCTGATTGTCGCGCCGTTCGGCAAGCGCGTCTCGCCGTATCGTCTGCTCGGCGTTTGCGCGTTGCTTTTCGGCCTGATTGACCTGGCCATTGTAGATACGCCCGTGCTCGTGCCACTTACCGCCGCGATAACGGTGGTGCTGGTGCTCTTCGTCGCGGTGGGTATTCCCAGCGTGGGGCTGGGCATCGGTGCGGATTCCGGCATACAGATAGCTGTGCCGAACGAGTATCTGGGGCGCATCACTGGAGCCGCCACGGCGCTGATGTCGCTGCTGATGCTGGCGGGCATGGCGCTCGCGGGGACGCTGGGCGACCGCGTGGGTGCCGTGCCGCTGCTCAATCTCCAGGGCGGCATGTATGTCTGCGCCGGCATACTGGCGCTCGTCGCGCTCCGCAAGGTGCGCAGTGGGGCGTGGTCCGCTCAGCCGGGGGCGCCTGTAGAAGGAGCCGCCGACGAAGCGGAGCTGGTGGGTTAGCGCAGACGCGGCGGGTTGGGCGCATCTGGTAGTATGAGTGTGTGCCCATCCGTCTCTCGCCGAAAGGAATGCGCTCATGCCCAATCTGCCCAATTTTCCAGGGCTGCCGTCTGTCGGAGAGCAGCTCCATCAGTATCGCCAGGTGCGCGGCATGACGCTTGAAGAGGTCAGCGCGGGAGCGAATGTGCCGGCGAGCACGCTCAGCGCCATCGAGGGTGGGGCGCGGCTCCCGCTGCCGGAGAGCGTGGTGGACATGCTGGCAACGACGCTTGGGCTTGAAGGAAGTG
Organism: Ktedonobacterales bacterium; assembly: GCA_035310125.1. Taxonomy (GTDB): domain Bacteria; phylum Chloroflexota; class Ktedonobacteria; order Ktedonobacterales; family JADMIN01; genus DATGEP01. The sequence goes on along the minus strand of DATGEP010000011.1, from coordinate 1,415 downwards.
AGCGCTCGCTCTTCGTCGCCGCTGGTAAACTCACTGCTCTTCCGGCGCTGCCCGGCATCACAGCGCCGGCGACGCAGCCGCCGATGGCCGCGTCCATCCTGGTGTTCCTCATCGCGGACGTACGCGGCTACACACACTTCACCCAGGAGCATGGAGACAGTGAGGCGGCCCGGCTGGCGAGCAAGTTCGCGGGTATCGCGCGAACGGCCATCAAGCAGTGGGATGGACGGCTGATCGAGCTGCGCGGCGATGAGGCGCTGGCCGTCTTCGCCTCCGCCCGCAAGGCTCTGTTCGCGGCGCACGACATGCAGGCGCGGTTCGCGGAGGCGACCCGCGCAGAGCCAGATCTGCCGCTGGACGCCGGTATTGGGCTAGATGTTGGCGAAGCGGCACCGCTCGAAGACGGCTACCGGGGCGCGGCGCTGAATCGCGCGGCGCGGCTCTGCGCTCTTGCCGGCGCGGGCGAGGTGCTGGTCTCCGCCGGGCTGGCGTACCTCGTGCCCAAGCCGGAGCGCGCGGCATATATCGAGCGGGGCAGCGTGCAGCTCAAAGGCTTCGACGATCCAACCTATGTGTTGCTGCTCGCGCCAGCGCCGGATGCGCAGCCGCCACTCCTGCTCGGCGAATAACGCTCAGTGCAACAGGAGCTTGATCGGCGTGCGCGACGGAACCGTGGCTGACCCCGCCAGTAGTGGGCGCGACCCCTCATCTGCGAGCCAAGCGGTAGCCGATCAGTCCACCCAACACACCAAGCGTCAGCATGCCAGCGAGCGCTCCTATGATGACGAACACGAGAGTGGTAAGCCCATCCGTCAGGAGTAAATCTGTGTTCGCTCCGCGCCTGAGCGTCTGAAAATCCCCGTTGCTGGCGATGATGATAAGAGCAACCGCCAGCGTCCAAAGGACCGCAACATGTCGCGCAGCCAGCATGCCAGACCTGACCCGACCTGTCTCGTGCGCCGCACCTGCCGCGCTCAGCAAGCCGATCAGGAGTCCCACATACGTTAGAGAGATAAAGGCCAGGGATTGGCTCGAGCTGAGTCTGGCGTTGCCGGTGGCGTCACCCCAAGAGACTGCTAACAGATACCCCATGCCCGCGGCCAGCGCCGCCACGAGAGCGCCAGGACCGCCCCAGCGCAACGCCGCACGCCTATCCTCTCGCTGAAACCACCGCGCCCGGCGCCCGCGCGGCGGCGGAGGGGGCGCGTCACCGCCGCCCTGTTGCTGCTGCTGCTGCTGACTTAATGCCGCTCGAGCGATCTCCATAGTGCGGAGCGACGCCCATTCTCCAGGGCGATAGGGAGCATTTGGATTGCCCATGACGATCTCACCTGCTCGATCTTCAAGACAACGCGCATCCACTGCATCCACTGTCTACGACGACGCACACGCATGTCTCAATGGGACGAAAGCGC
>DATGEP010000010.1:0-45658 GCA_035310125.1 Ktedonobacterales bacterium | reverse complement strand
CTGCAAACGATAGATCGCGCCAAAGCGGTCGCGCAGCGGCGCGGCGAGGGCGCCGAGTCGCGTGGTAGCGCCGACAATCGTGAAGGGCTTGAGAGGCAGCCGGACGCTACGAGCCGCCGGGCCTTTCCCGATGATGAGGTCAAGCGCGAAGTCTTCCATCGCCGAATACAGCCGCTCTTCCACCACCCGCGCCAGCCGGTGGATCTCATCAATGAACAGAACATCGCCCTCTTCCAGCGCCGTCAAGATTGAAGCGAGGTCGCCGGCATGCTCGATAGCCGGCCCAGAGGTCATGCGGATATTGGCGCCCATCTCCGTCGCGATGATGAGGGAGAGCGATGTCTTGCCCAGGCCCGGCGGTCCATAGAGCAGCAAATGATCCAGCGCCTCACCGCGCCGTTTCGCTGCCTCCAGCATGATCCGCAGGTTGCTCTTGATGGTCTCCTGCCCGATATACTCGGTGAGCCGGCGCGGACGCAGACTCGTTTCCTGTATGTCGTCGTCGCCGTGCATCGGGGAGACAAGCCTTTCCGCCATCGGTCAACTCCGCTTACTGTTTCGCGGCCCAATGCTGAACAGGCGTTCTATCGCCGCATCACGCTCAGTATACCACCTCCCACTGCCGGAATGCGCCAGGCGCATGAATCCCCCTCCTCTGGCCAGAGGAGGGGGATGAGGTGGGGCTCCGGTATCACCGTCCGTGGTGCGCGAGATAGCGCTTCGCGGCGAACGCCGCCAGCGCGCCCACCGCGACCGCGCCGCCGCCAATCAGCACATCACGCATGAGCTCAGGATGCTTCGTCTGCAAGAAACGGTGCATCGCCGACACCTGCTGCGGGGTGGCGGTCGCTGGGTTGATCTGCGCGAGCTGCGCCGCCTCCGGCGAGGACGCCGCCACCGTCTGAATCTTGGCCTGCATATCCGCCGCCGCCTGCTGAAGCTGCTGCTGCGGCATGCCCTGATAGTGCTCGTCCGTCACCTGCTGCACGACCTGCGGATCAGCCTGCTCGTGGAATGCCTGCACCGCTGCCGCCGCCTGCGCGGTAGGAATCGTCGTCGCGGTTCCGGCGTCGTGATGCTGCGCGAGCTGTTGCAAGTCGGGATGGCTGGGATCCTGGAACATGAGCCTCAACTCCTTCATCTTCATCGTTCGTTAGCTACCACACTGACGGCTAACTCATTTTTGCGGCGCCGCCGGACTCACGCGCCCGCCAGCCGCCGAGGGCCAGTGTACCACACGCGTTCCTGCTGCCTATGAGCGGCCTCACACTTCGAGCACATCGCCGTCATTGGGGATGAGGATGTCGCCCGCGAACGCGCGGGCCGCTTCGGCACGTGCCTCGTCGGGAGTCCAACCCTGGCCGATATGGACCAGCGCCAGCGTTGCGACACCACAGGCCGCTGCCTGCTCGCCTGTCTCCAGCGCCGTCAAATGCTTGGCCATGCGAGCAAACCCGACATCTCTGCTCAGATACGTGCATTCGGTAATCAGGATGCGAGCGCCTTTGCCGAGCTCGACAATGGCCGGCGCCGGCTGCGTGTCGCTCGTATACGCCACTGCTCCCCCTGGCATTTCCAGCCGTATGCCCACCGAAGGCACGGCATGATCCATTGCCAGCACTCTGGCGCGACTGCCCGCAAGCGTCACCTCTTGCCCGGAGGTAACCGTCGAGAACGTCACGGGGAATGTCCATGCATCCAATTTCAGCTCGAAGCTGAACGCGGTCACCAGCGCTTGAGCGATAGTGTCCACTTCTGGCAGCGACCAGACATGGAGCGGTGTGGTGCGTCCTCCCAGCCGAAAGCTCTCGATGAGCGAGGGAAGACTGCCGATATGGTCAATGTGGGCGTGCGTAATGAGCAGATCGCTAATGGCGTCTGGAGCGATGCCAGCGCGTAACATGGCGCCATAGACGTCGCCGCCGCAATCAATCAATAGACCGGTATCCGGCGCATCGGGCAAAATAGCCAGACAGGTATTGGCGCGGCCGGCCGCGGGTAGCGCCGCTGCGGTACCAAGAAAAACGATTCGGGCCATCCCGGCTCTCCTGATCAACCATTGAGAAGTATAAAACGCGATTACCTCTGATTGGGATTGCTATTCGGGCGCCGTGCGGGCCGGGACGCCGCCGGGCCATATGCGCGGGCACCCGCGTAGCGCGGATCTGATGCATCGGGCGACTGCCACTGTGGGTTGCTGGGGCGTGGTGGTCCAGCCGGGCGCGATGGTGGGGCTGCGTCGCCATAGCGCGGCTGCGCGTATGGCGGTGCCCCGTAGCGAGCCGCGCCGGGCTGGCGTACCGCGCTTGGAGCGCTTGCCCGCCGCGCCGCCTGCGAGCGCCCGGCGGCATTGTTCGTGGGGGTCGCGGGCAATTCAGCGGACCTTCCCACGAAAACGCCCGTGACGAGTGCGACGAGCAGCAGCAGCGCGGCCAGGAACAGGATGCCGAGGCTTACACGCAGAGGATGCTCCGTGACGGCGAATGGCAGCGCGTCGAAGGCACGCGCAGCCTCCATGAGTGCGATAACCGAGACAGCGTAGAGCACGGCGGCAATCATGCCGGTCATTCCTGCCCCACCGGCTCCCCCATGCGTCCGCCCGCCGATCACACCCGCCGTGACCCCGCCCACGAGCAATCCGGCGACTAGAGCGATAGCGCCGGCCAGAAAGGGATCGGGGAAATAGTAGATGCCGAAGTAATCAACGGCATTGACCGCAACCAGCGGCACGACGCCAAGAAGCCAACCCGCGATGCCGCCGAAAATTCGTGTTCCCATACCATCACTCCGCGCCAATACCGTCAACCCGTCTCGGTCAGAGCCAGTGTACGCTTGGCCTCCCGCGCCGTCAAGCCAACCGCCCGGAGGTCCAGGGACCTTTCGAGCCTCCCATCACACTCCGCTTCCATCACGTATTCAGATCAGCCCGCGACGACCCGGCTCCGTAGGGGCGTCCGGTGGACGCCCCAGCGCCCGCCGTGCCCATTCCGGCAGCGAGCGCGGCTTCCCCGTTCGCGCGTCTACACAGACCGCTGTCGTCGTGCCGCTGGCATACAGGACAGCGCCGAACTCGGGCCGGTCGCAGATGGCATATTCCATCTCGATAGTAGCCCGCCCTGCCTCTGTGCATCGCACACCCACGTGCACCGGCGCGAGACTGGTAATGGGGTGGCGATACGCGCATGTCGCCCGCGCCATCACAAATGGCATATCGGTCGCCGTATACCCCGTCGCACCGCCCTGCCTGTCTGTGCCATCATTCCCGCCCGCTTCCCCTCGCAGCCGCTCGAAAAATTGTACACGAGCATGCTCGAAGTACGTTAAGTAGGTGGCATTGTTGACGACACCTTGCGTGTCGAGGTCGCTATACCGCACATCCACGCGCACCCAATGCTGAAATGAGCCAGGGTCCACCGGCCCGCCGCGTCCCCTCATCAGCTCACCGTGCTTCCCGCCGCGACATCGCGCACCACCGAGATGGCGAACCCGTCGGTGCCGTCGTCATCCATTGGCAGCGCCACTGAGACCAGGCGCGGATCACTTGCCGCCCGCCGGTCATAGACGCCGACCGCCGCGACACTGTCGTCGCCAGTCGCCGCGTCGTCGTGCAGCGGCGAGCCGCCGCGAATGCAGTTGTCCGCCACAATCACGCTGCCAGGCCGCGACAGCTTGATCGCCCAGTCGAGATACGTGGGATAGCCCGGCTTGTCCGCGTCAATAAAGATCAGGTCAAACGGACCCTCCGGCAGCAGCGCCGGCAGCAGCTCCTCGCCAGGGCCAACCCGCACCTCCGCGCGGCCACCCAGCCCCGCCCGTTCCAGCGACGCTCGCGCGACCGCCGCGTGCTTCTCACTAATCTCCAGTGAGATCAACCGGCCATCCTCCGGAAGCGCGCGCGCCAACCAGATGCTGCTGTAACCCGACAGCGCCCCGATTTCCAGGATTTTACGCGCCCCGCATGCCGCCGCCAGCACCTGCAGCGTGCGCCCCTGCAACGGCGAAATCTGGATCGCCGGCATGTCGTTCGCCGCCAGCGCGTCTATCGCGCCCCGCAGCGCATCGTCCTCCGGCGCGAACAGCCGCGTCAGATGCAGATCAATATCTGCCCGTTGCGCGGCGTTCTCGCGCATCCGCCGTGCGTCGTCCTGTTGCATCTCACCGCTCATGCTGCAAGCTCTCCTCTTCCGTACTCTCATCGAGACCGTCGTGCGTTTCCCCGTATGTATAGCATACGGCACCACCACAGGTGCGAATCGCCGTCATATGTAGCGTCAGCTTGTTCCTCTGACTCTCTCCGTGCCGGAGAGGGCCGCGGACGCGGGCAGCGCGACGATAGGCGGCATGGGAGGTGGGCGGAGGTGGGCGAGCGCCCGCGGCAAATCGTGTTGTGGCAGTTGCCGTTTTTGCCGCGAATCCAAAAATCGCTATTCGGTTGGGAAGGTGCGAGAGACGGCAGCGCGGGACCGCTGGCGGGAGTGTAGCACGCGGGGGGCGCGGCGTCGCCGGACAGAAGCGGCCAGGGACGGACGGACGTTTAGTAGCCTGTGAAGGTGGCGCACGACAGAAGCGAGTAGCGGTGCGATATTCAGTGGAGAGTGAGGTAGGTAGTCATGGGACCGGCGCGGGCCTTCAGCTTGCGACCCTCCCATCACCCACCCGGCGCTATAATCCTGGCCCGCTCCACTACTTCAGCGTCGCCTCCTTCTATGCCTTGCGCGGAGTGATCTCGAGGCAGATCAGAGTATCCGCGCCCCCTCCCCTGCTTCCCGCCTCCAAACTCCTGACCGCCTCTGCCCGTCCTTGCCCGGCGACATCGCGCTTCTCACATGCTACACTCGCCCCAGCGGCAGCACCCGCGCCGCCCCACGCACCTTCCCAACCGAATAGCGACAACTGCACTCGCGGCAGAATCGGCAACCTCCTCGCGCTCAGTAAACGCCGTGGTGAATCTCGAATTCCGGCAGAATCGGCAACCGAATCTCGAATTCCGGCAGAATCGGCAACCGCCGAATCGCTCCCTGCCCTTCGTGTGCTCCGTGGTAAAACTCGTATTCCGGCAAAAACGGCAACCACCACCCACCTCGCTATCCACAAGAAGCCCCAGTCTCCCTCGTCATTCCGCACGGGGAGCGCGCGTGCTGCGGCGGCGAGAACGCGCCGATGTCGGAGCGGCTGCGACCGGAGGGGTGATCTCAAGCGGGACGCCATGCTCGCTGGGAGTGGACATTTCGGCAGGTTGCCAGGTGAGCGCGACCGGCTCATCACACAGGTGTACGCCTGGAACCTGTGCCAGCACAGCCAGAAGCCACCGTCCCCCCGCGACACCAGCGCCAATGCGCGCGAGCGTCTGCTCGTCGAGCGGTTCGCCCGCTGTTAGAGCCGCCCATGCGGTGACGAGTCGCGAGCAGGGAATACTCACCTCGCCGGGGCTGTGTTCCTCGCGTGCCGGCGAATACCACACGACGACCTCTTTGCCGCTGGCATACAGCACGTCAAACGTGCCGACACCGACCGGCGGCTCGCACGGTGTTCCAAGCGAGCGCAGGAAGCGCAGCACGCCCTCGAAGTCATTTTCGCCCGCATTCGCCTCATCCACGGTGCGCTCATGCTCTAATGAAACAGCTCGGCAACGGAACGGCTTTCATGGATGCGCTGAATCGCCCCGGCGAACAGTTCCGCCACGGAAAGCTGCGTGATGATGGGGAGTCGCTTCTCCTCCGGCAGCGGCACCGTATCCGTCAGGATCATCGCCCGCAGCTCCGAGGCGCGTAGCCGCTCGATGGCTGGCCCCGAGAGCACGCCATGCACAGCGCAGGCATAGACATCGCGAGCGCCGTTCTCCTTGACCACGTGTACCGCCTGAATAAGTGATCCCGCCGTGTCAATCTCATCGTCCACGATGAGCGCGTTGCGCCCCGCGACATTCCCGATCACGCCAAGGCTTTCCATCCGCCCATCATTGCCGATGCGGCGCTTCTCGATAATGGCGAGCGGGGCATTCACCATCTCGGCAAAGTTGCGTGCTTTCTTGGCGAACCCAGCATCCGTGGAGACGACGGTAAAAGGGCCTAGCCCCATCGAGGAAACGTAGCGAGCGAGGATGTGCTGCGCCGTCAGCTCATCTACCGGAATGTTGAAGAAGCCCTGAATCTGACCGGCGTGCAGGTCCATGGTCAGCACACGGTTCGCTCCTGCCGCTGTCACGCAATCGGCGAGGAGCCTGGCGGTAATGGGCACGCGCGGCTGATCTTTCTTGTCGGTGCGGCCATACGCGTAGAAGGGGATGACGGCGGTGATGCGTTTAGCTGAGGCTCGGCGCAAAGCATCCATCATGATGAGCAGCTCAAGAATGGAGGTGTTGACTGGCGTAGTGAACGGCTGGATGACGAAGACATCCTTGCCACGGACGTTTTCGTCAATCTTCACGAAGATGTTCTCGTTGGAGAACTGCGTGACTTGCGCGGCGCCAGGTGACACGCCAAGGTGGGCGCAGATGTCTCGCGCAAGCTGGGGATGCGCGTTGCCGGTGAAGATCGCCAGATCGTTCATGAGTGCCTCGTCGCCTCGCTTCATACCGTCGTTGAGATGTCGCGGCGGCTCAAATCTCGCACCGCCCCCCGCAGTATAGCAGAAATGGTGGAGCGTAGGCCGCCGGTGTGACAGCGGTCGTCGTCCAGAAGTCCTGAAACATCGCTCCGCGAAAATGGCTCAAATAGAATTAGTGAGGATTACCTCATGTTTTGGCGGCATGGTAACGATACGCCACCAAAATCATGGACAACATACCTGATATCAGCTCGCGCCACTCTCGCGAACTGTTCGATTGCCTCGCGGCGACGTACTAAGAAGGAGACACACCATGCTGATACAGGAATCGCCGGATGTCGGCGCGCCGCAAGTCACAGCGCCAGCGCCTGGCGCGGAGAAATCGCTCGAGCGGCACGGTCTCTACCGCTTTGGATTGGCGTACGGGCGCTTCATCTATCGCGTGCGGTGGATCGTCGTCGCCCTATGGATTGCCGTGGTCATCGCGAGTGTTCCGTTCGCCGCCAGGGTCGGCACGGTGCTCACGGGCGGCGGCTTCAGCTTCCCGAACAGCGATTCCGTGCGTGTGAACGACATCCTCACCACCACGCTGCACCAACCTGCGACGCAGATGCTCGTGGTTTTCCAGTCACCCAGTACGCCGGTAAGCGATCCAGCATATCAGCAGGAACTGGCGGACTTCACCGCGAAAGCGGTCAGCTTCCCTGGTGTGATAGATGTGCGACCGGCGCAAACCGGCCAGGACGGCCAGACGGCGCTGGTGGTGCTGAGCTTCAATGTCAGCGCGGACAAGGTTGAGCATGAGCAGGCCGATATTCGCGCCATGGTGCCAACTGGCCCTAACATCCCCGCGCGAGCGTATCTGACCGGCAACCCAGCCATATCGAACGCCTTCTCGCAGATCTCTCAGCAGGATACCGAGCGCGCCGAGTTCACGGCGCTGCCGCTGGCGCTCTTCGTATTGCTGCTTACCTTTGGCACGCTGGTAGCCGCCATGATGCCGCTGATTCTGGCGCTGATCGCCGTGCCGGTGGCGCTAGCGCTGCTCTACGCCATCGCGCTGCACACCCAGACGAACACGTTTGTCACCAACATCGTCTCGATTATTGGGCTAGGTATCTCGATTGACTACAGTCTCTTCATGGTACGGCGCTTCCGCGACGAGCTCCATATGGGGCGCTCGATCCAGGAAGCAGTGGGGTGGACAGTCGCGACGGCGGGTGAGGCGATCCTATTCAGTGGCATGACCGTGATGATCGGATTTGTCGGACTGCTGCTCATTGGCATCGGAATGATGACCTCGTTTGGCATTGGCGGCGCGATTGTGGTGGCGTGCTCGATGCTGGCCGCACTGACGATGCTGCCCGCGCTGCTGAGCATCCTGGGGCCGCGTATAGACGCGCTGCGGCTGCCGCTCGTTGGCCGGCTCGTAATGCGCTCGCGCGAGAAGCACGAGAGCCGGGGCTTCTGGCGCGCCTGGGCGCTCGGCGTGATGCGCCGTCCTGTGCTGGTCATCATCGCGGTTATCGTGCTGCTTATTGGCCTGAGCTGGCCCATCTTTTCGCTGAACATCGGCACACCGGGTGTGGGCGAGTTGCCAGCGACGGTTGAGTCCCGACAGGGGTTGAATATCCTTGCCAGTCAGTTCCCAGGCGCAGGCGTCTCGCCCATCGAGATTGTCGTCCAGTCGCCAGTTGGTTCGAGCATGCTCGCTCCGACGAATCTCTCGCGCCTGGACACGCTGTCACAGTGGGTCGCGTCGCAGCCGCATGTCACCAGCGTAACGGGTCTGACCATGCTGCCAGCGACCTCCGGAGCGCCCGCGCTTTCCGCGAGTGAGCTCGAGCAGATGTACGCGACCGGCGCCTACCTGCAATCGCCGCAGCTGGCGCGCCTGGTGCAGTCCACGACAAACGGCAATACCACCGTGGTAATGGCGAGCTCCGATGCGCCGCCAGATAGCGCGGCGGCCAAGGCGCAGATTGATGCGCTGCGAGCGGGCGTAGGCGGGGTATCCGGCGGATTGACCGTGCTGGTTGGCGGGTCGCAGGCGATAAGTCAGGATTTCACCCGCTATCTCTTCGACAACTTCCCGCGAGCGATTCTTTTCGTGCTGATCGCGACGTTTTTCCTGCTGTTGTTGATGTTCCGCTCAGTGCTGTTGCCACTGCAGGCCGTGCTGACGAACGTGCTATCGGTCAGCGCGGCGTATGGAGTGCTCGTCTACGTCTTCCAGTGGGGACACTTCTCCGGCTTCCTGGGATTCACGAGCACCGGCTACATAGACAGCATCATTCCGATCCTGCTGTTCTGCATCCTGTTCGGCCTCTCGATGGACTACGAGGTGTTCCTGCTGAGTCGCATTCGCGAGGAGTGGCTACGGACGGGCAACAACCGGCAAGCGGTGGCGCAGGGACTCGCGAAGACGGGCGGCGTCATCACCAATGCGGCGCTGCTCTTCGTGATCGTGACCGGCGCATTCACTTTCACGCGCGTCATCACGACCAAAGAAATCGGGCTGGGCATGACCGCCGCGGTGCTGGTGGACGCGACGATTATCAGGTCGCTGCTTGTGCCGGCGACGATGCGATTGCTGGGGCGGTGGAACTGGTGGCTGCCTGGGCGGCCAGTGCCGCAAGAGCGCGGCGGGTGATGCCATATTACGGCTGGCAGTCCCGCGGCGCGCCACTGGCCGCGACGGGACTGCTATTGCCCATACTGACGCAGAAGAGACTGCGCCAGCGACCGCTTGTGGACTTCATCCGGGCCATCCGCGAGGTGTAGGGTGCGTCCACCGGCGTAGAAATGCGCGAGTGGGAAATCGTCGCTGAGGCCCGCCGCGCCGAATGCCTGGATGGCGCGATCAGCGACGCGCGTGAGCACGGTGGGCGCGACAATCTTGATCATTGCAATCTCGTTGCGTGCCGCCTTTTTGCCCACCGTATCGATCATCCAGGCGGCTTTTAGCGTCAATAAGCGCGCCTGTTCGATCTCCAGCGCGGACTCGGCGATCCACTCCTGAATGACGCCCTGCTGCGCCAGCGGTTTGCCAAACGCGGTCCGCGTCGAGACACGCGCACACATCAACTCCAGCGCCCGCTGCGCCGCGCCGATGCAGCGCATGCAGTGGTGGATGCGCCCAGGCCCCAGGCGCGCCTCCGCGATGGCGAAGCCGTCTCCTTCGCCGCCGAGCAGATTGGCGACTGGCACGCGCACATCCTGGAAGGTCAATTCGCAGTGGCTCTCATTCTCGACGAAACCAAACACGGGGAGATTACGCACCACGGTGACGCCCGGTGTCTCGGTGGGCACGAGGATCATGCTTTGCTGCCGGTGCCTATCTGGCGCGTCGGGCGCCGTCTTGCCCATCACGATCAGGATCTTACAGCGCGGGCGGGCGGCGCCGGAGATCCACCATTTGCGTCCATCGAGCACGTACACGTGGCCTTCGCGCCGGATCGTCAGCTGGATGTTGGTGGCGTCTGAGCTGGCGACATCTGGCTCGGTCATCGCGAATGCGGAGCGTATCTCGCCGTCGAGCAATGGGCGGAGCCACTGGCTTTGCTGTTCCGGTGAGCCGAACTGAGCCAGAATCTCCATATTGCCAGTGTCGGGTGCGGCGCAGTTAAAGACTTCAGAGGCCCAGCCTACTCGCCCCATGATCTCCGCGAGCGGCGCGTACTCCAGGTTGGAGAGGCCGGCGCCAAACGTGTTGTTCGGGAGAAAGAGATTCCAGAGTCCAGCCGCTTTCGCCTCGCGCGCCAACTCATCCACAATCTCTGGATGCGCGAAGGGCATATCGGCGGCAGCGACCTGGTTCCTGTAGGTCTTTTCATTGGGGTACACGCGGCGATCCATGAAGTCGTTGAGCTGCGAGCGCAGCGCTTCGACCTTCGGGCTATAGGTGAAATCCACGGCTGACCTCTTTCGCTCCATACCGGCTCTCAGGGTGAGTATGACAGAAGATGGAACCGACACGCAAGGTCGCCATGGCCTCTCGTTGTCGGATGCCGCGGCGCGTGATATGTCGCGGGAGACAGCGGTGGTGCGCCGCGAAACGCGAGGCCGCGTGTGGCACGGGGCATTGGAACGCGCGGCACGGCGCCGCTTGCGCCGCAGATTCCGGCAAAACGGGCGCGAGCGGACGATACGATTTCACAACATATAGCGGATTACCGTCACATTGCTGTCGCGAACGCATGGGCTTCCATCACGGAACCGTCACAATGGGCGTTCTCTTCGCGTGTGGAGAGTGTATGCGCCGCTCGGGGCAGCGGAGAACGGTTGGTTTCGCCGTAGACATGTCCGCTGGCGCGTTGTGGAGGGCGTGCGGTTTTACGCGGCGGATGACGGAGTGGTGGCTGATTGGTACGACGCGGGATGAATGCTGGACTGGGAGAAGGTACCCCCGACGGGATTCGAACCCGTGATCTCCACCTTGAAAGGGTGATGTCCTAGGCCGCTAGACGACGGGGGCATGCTGGCTGGCGCCAACGCTAGTCAGTGTACCTCTTGCGGGCGGCGCACGTCAAGGAACCGCGCTGGTGTGGGCTACGAGCCAGATGCCCACATTAGATGCCAGGTGCTACGATGAAAGGTGTCCAGGCATCCTGGGGTGCATTCTTGCCACAGAGAGGATATATGGCATGTCCGTTACCATCGAGACACCGATGTTGGAAAGCGCCGTGCTGGCGGGCAATCCGCTCGGCGATCCAGCGGCGCGAGCCCTGCCGGTGGTGTTGCCGCCGGGCTATGGGGAGTCTAGCAAGCGCTATCCAGTGATCGTGGGGCTGACTGGCTTTACCGGGCGCGGCATCATGCTGCTGAACGACGACGCCTGGCAGCCGAATCTGGCGCAGCGACTGGAACGGCTCTACGCGGAGGGCATGCCGCATGCGATCTTCGTGCTACCGGACGGCTTCACACGCTACGGCGGCAGCCAGTATATCAACTCGGCGGCGACGGGACGCTACGAGGACTATGTCATCGAAGAGGTCATCCCATTTGTGGACACGCACTACCGGACGATTTCGCGGCCGGAGGGGCGTGGCGTCTTTGGGAAGTCTAGCGGCGGCTACGGCTCGATGATTTTGGGCATGCGCCACCCAGAAATATTCGGCGCTCTGGCCTGTCATAGCGGCGATATGGCGTTCAACCTCTGCTACTACGTAGACTTCCCCAAGTTCTGCAATGGGATCAACAAGGCGGGCGGTGTGGAGGCATGGTGGCGGCAGTTCGCGGCCAAAGCCAAGAAGACACATGACGACATCGAAGTGCTCAACATCCTGGCGATGGCGTCCTGCTATTCGCCAGACGCTAGCGCGCCGCTGGGCATCGGGCTGCCGGTAGATTTGCACACTTGTGCGCTGATCCCCGAGGTATGGGCGCGCTGGCTGGAGTGGGACCCGGCGGAGCTGCTGGACCGCTATGGCGAGAATCTGCGAGGGTTGCGGCTGCTCTACATGGATTGCGGCTTCCGCGACCAGTTCCACTTGCACTTCGGCGCGCGGCTGATGGCACAGCGGCTGTCCGCGCGCGACATCGCGTTCGAGTACGAGGAGTTCGACGACGACCACATGAGCATCCAGTACCGCTACGACGTGTCGCTGCCCAAGCTGGCGGCGGCGCTGGCACGCGAGTAGTCTACGGTGTCAGGTCGTCCAGCACGAGGACCTGAACGTCAGCGACGACCTTGGGCCGAGCGTCATTGGTGCGAAAGTAGGTGGCGCTCGCCGTGATGGCGGTGGCGAGCTGCACCGCGTCCGGCGTGCGGCGCCGCTTGCGCCAATGCGGGCCTCGGCGTATAGTGTGGGGCACCAGACGCTCGTTTCTTCTCCTGCTCTGGCGCCAGGCGCGGCAGGCAGTGCCCCTACGGGAACGGTGGGATGGAGAGTGGTCCGCATGGCTGAGTCGCGATCCAGCGCCGCGTTGCCAGTGCCGGACGGTATCGTGGCGGTCGTCAAAGAGGAATGCCCCACCTGCCGGCTTGTCGCGCCGGTGCTCGCGCAGTTGGCCCAGGCGGGCCTGCCGCTGACGGTCTATACGCAGGACGACCTTGCGTTTCCGCCGGGGCTCGATCCGCGCGATGATACAGCGCTGGAGATGTCATACCGGCTGGATATCGAGATCGTGCCCACGCTGCTGCGCGTGGCGGATGGGCACGAGACGGTGCGGGTAATTGGCTGGTCGCGGGAGCAGTGGGAAGCGTTTACGGGCGTGAGGGATCTAGGGCCGGGGCTGCCGGAGCAGCGGCCCGGCTGCGGCTCGCGCAGCGTGGAACCCGGCATCGCGGAGGAGTTAGCGGTGCGCTACGGCGGCGAGCGCCTACGGGCGCGCGGCGTGCCACTGGGACCGCTGGAAGATGAGATCGAGGCGTGCTACGGACGCGGATGGAGCGATGGGCTGCCGGTGGTGCCGCCCACGCGCGAGCGAGTGCTGCGTATGCTGGAAGGCACGGCGCGCGAGCCATCTGAGATTGTGGCGGTTGTGCCGCCGGATATGGTGGCGTGCAGCGTCGAGAAGGTGGCCATCAACGCGGTGATGGCGGGCTGCCGGCCTGAATACATGCCGGTGGTGCTGGCCGCCGTAGCGGCCGCCTGCACCGACGAGTTCAATATGCACGGTCTGCTCGCCACTACATACGCTTCCGGTCCGGTGGTGATCGTGAACGGCCCCATCGCTCGCGCTGTTGGGATGAACTCGGGGGGCAACGCGCTTGGGCAGGGCAACCGCGCCAACGCGACCATTGGGCGGGCGCTGCAGCTGGTGGTGCGCAACGTCGGCGGCGGGCGGCCCGGCGAAGTGGACCGCGCGACCCTGGGCAATCCGGGCAAGTATACGTTCTGCTTCGCGGAGGACGAGGAGGGGTCGCCATGGGAGCCGCTCTCAGTAGAGCGTGGCGTGGCGGCGGGCGCATCGGCTGTCACCTTATTTGCCGGCGAAGGGACGCGGGCGGTGGTGGATCAGCTTTCGCGCACGCCGGAGTCGCTAGCGCGCTCGTTCGCGTGGTGCCTGCGCACGGTTGCCCATCCCAAGCTCGCCCTCGCATTCGATGCCTTTATGGTCGTCTCGCCGGATCATGCCCGGGTTTTCCGCGAGGCCGGCTGGACGAAAACACGCCTCCGCGACGAATTGACCGCGCTGTTGACGTTGCCAGGCGCTGAGTTGGTGCGTGGGGTGGATGGCTGTGCGGAAGGTATGCCAGAGACATTGGCAGGAGCGGACATTCCCAAGTTCCGGCCTGGCGGCCTGTGGATTGTGCATGCCGGCGGCACGGCGGGCCTCTTCTCGGCGATCATCGGCGGGTGGATCTCTGGCGCGACCGGGAGCCAGCCCGTCACACGGGAGGTGACAAGATGACTGTTCGCGAATTACTCGACCCAACCTCCGAGCGCGAGCCGGTGCGGCGCGAGCGAGCCGCCCGTCCGGCCTCACTCGACGGGCTGACGGTGGGCCTGCTAGATATTTCCAAGCCACGTGGCGATGTGTTTCTGGACCGGCTGGCGGCGCTGCTGACCGCGCGTGGCCTGCGTATCGAGCGCTTCCGCAAGCCAACTTACGCCAAGGTGATGCCGGCGCCATTGGGAGATGAGATTGCCGGGCGCTGTGGGGTATTGATCGAAGCGCTCGCCGATTGAGGGTCATGCACGACGTGCAGTGTGCACGACATCACCACCCTTGAGGCGCGCGGCGTTCCTGGCGTGTTCGTCGCATCGGTCGAGTTCAAACAGGCGGCGGAGGCGCAATCGCGCTCACTGGGCTTCGAGCCTGCCCGCGTCTTCGTACCACATCCGATACAAGACCGTACGGACGAGGAGATGCGAGCCCTGGCGGACGCGGCGGTAGAGGAGATATTGGCGGCGCTGAGCGCGTGATTTTTTCCCTGCGAGATTGGGGCATCCTGGCGGCAACGCCACGACGTTCCACGTACGCACCATGTCGGCACGCCCACACGGCGAACAGTGCCCGTCTGGATCTCTGGCTGCTGGGGGCGGCGCTCACCGCGTATCCGGCGCGAGATGCTGTCCACGCGGCGCACGAGGCGGGCGGACGCGCGGCCATGAATGACCGGCGCATAGGTGGACGGGCTGAAACCCGGACGCGGAGGAGTGTCTAAGGCAGGCGAGGCTTCAGCATTCACTCGCGTGCCTCGGCTTTACAATGTCGGGGCAGGGGAAGAGAGCGGTAGAGCGGACATTGCTGCCTGCTCCACCCAAAAGCCACCTGGACTGACGATTACGCGTGTGGCACGGCGGCGGCCAGTGTCGCGGCGGCTTCGGCATCTGTGACGGCACCCACCCGCAGCACGAGGATGTTCTGCCACGGGTCGCGCACGAGGACTCCGGCGGGCGTGTCCTGATAGGCGACCCCGGCGGCGGCGAGGCGGGCGAGGGTCGCGGCGCGAGCTTCCTCAGTGGCGAAATCAATGGTATAAAAGCTCAGACGGGCGACATCTGCCGGCGTTGGCGCGGCGCCGCGGCTATGCCAGATGTTCATGCCGATGTGGTGATGGTAGCCACCGGCTGAGATGAATAGCGCGCTCGGCATTGCCGCCATGATGTCAAAACCGAGAATGCCGTGGTAGAACTCCGCCGCCTGGGAAATATCGCCGACCTGGAGGTGCATATGGCCCAGGCGCGTGCCCGCCGCCATGCCGGCCCAGGGCTTGCCTTCGCGCTCGGCTTCCTCCAACACGCCGCGAATGTCCACCGGATCCGTGGCCATACGCACGAACCCACCAGCATATGTCCACTCGGAGCGTGGCCGGTCGCGGTAGATTTCGATGCCGTGACCATCCGGATCGGTGAGATACAGCGCCTCGCTCACCAGGTGGTCGCCCTGGCCAGGGAGCGGCTGGCCGCTCTCGAGCCAGTGACGCAGCCAGCGGCCCAGGTCGGCGCGAGTAGGTACCAGGATGGCGAAGTGGTAGAGTCCGGTGTAGCCGGGACGATCATGCGGGAACCGGCGCGCATCTGGCACTTCGGTCAGCAGCAGCAGCGGCATGCCGCCGGCGCCGAGGGTCGCATGCGATCCATCGCGCTCAAGCAGGGCAAAGCCAATGCCGTCAGTGTAATACGCAAGCGAGCGGTCGAGGTCGGCAACGGTGATGGCGACGACGCCCATCTGTGTTGCCGGGTCAATTGAGGCGGAAGCAGCGGTTGCCGGCGTTGTGGCACGAGTGGCTTGCTGTTCTGGCGCAGTCATAATTGGTCTCCAATTCATCAAATCTTTCATCACGCTGCGCTTTCCGCAGTTACTATACAAAGTATAGCACATTGGGATGCGGAAGTGGACATCGTGTCCCCGCCAGGAGCAATGTCTTATCATGCTGGAGCGACTCGACAACCGCCCACAATTCATCGTTGATGGGTGGTTTGCTCATGCCTCCAGTCAATCACCGGCTTGTCGGCCTCCAGCCGTGCCTCCAACCCCTCCAGTTTGTCGCGCAGCGTGCGATTCTCCGCGCGCAATTCATCGAGGTCTTTGCGCAGCGTGCGGGCCTCCTCGCTGGTCGTGCGTCCCTTCTGAAGCTTCAGGATCGCCTCGCGCGCAATGCGCGCTGAGCGCTCATCAGGGTTGCGCTCCGCGTAGCGCCGGAGCGCCGGAATCGCGCGCGCGTCGTTCCATTCGGCCAGCGCCCCGATGACCGCTACTTGTGCCGTCTCCCAGGGGTCATCCAGCGCGGCGATCAGCGCCTCCACCACCTTTGTCTGTGTCTCGCCCGGATCAATGCGTCGCGTCGCGGCCAGCGCCCGCAAACCACTGGCCGCGACGGCGCGCGCATCCATCGGCTTAGCACGGTCCAGCAGCCAGGATACCAACACGGTCGCGCTACGTGGGTCGCCCAGCTCGCCCAAACCCGCGAAGACTCCACCGCGCACAAGCTCATTCCACGACCCCGTATCGGCCTTCGCCACCAGCTTCTCAAAGGCGCCGTCCGTCCGCGTCCGTCCCAGCGCAGCGGCGGCAGCCGCCTCCACATAGTAGCTTGGCTCACCATGTGTGACGATTTGTCCGAGCGTCGCGGCGGCTCGCTCGGCCAGCGCCGCTTGCGCTGGGGCACGGAACTCCCCAAGCGCACCAACCAGTGCCCGGCGTGCCCGCAATGCATTGTTCAGATCCGCGGGCGCTCCTTCCGGCAGCTCGCCCTCCGCCAGTCGAAGTGTCGCGGTACGATTGCTCCCGGCGGTCTGCTCGACGGCGTTCAGCAGCGCAATCAGCGCGCGCTCGTTCTTCCGGCTGGCAATGGCTGCCGCAATGGCCGCGCGCACCGACCAGAAGTGTTCTTCGCTCAGCGCACGCTCAAGCGCCTCGATGCTCTGGAGATCCTGGAGCTTGCCCAGCGCCTCCGCTGCCTCGATGCGCCCCAGCACGTCGGGATCATGCCGGAGCTGGTAGCGTAACTGCTCGCTCGACCGCTCGAAATCCAGCGTCTTAATCAGCCAGCCGCCCTGATCGAAACGCACCGAGAAAGGCCGGCGTGGCAGCGTGAAATAGAATGTTTGGCTTGCCTCGTCCACTGTTACCTTGAACGTTGTCAGCGTCGCCTTCGTGGTGGTATCGTCCGCGACGGCATCCTCAGTGTCTGGTATGAAAAAAGCGATATCCACCGGCGTCGCGAAGACCGGTGTCGTCTCGCTCGTCGCTTGTGTCTGACTCACAGTCAGCCGCGCCAGCTTATGCTCGTCGTCCCATGCATAGGACACCTTGAATTCGGGATACCCTGTCTTGTAGACCCATTGCTCAAAGAACCGCGCCAGACTGCGCCCTGTCGCTTCCTCCATCGCCCGCTCGAAATCCGCCGTGATCACCTCGCGCCACTGATTGCGCCGTGTGTAGAGCTGCATGCCGCGCCAGAACGACTCCTCGCCTAGCACGAAACGCAGCATGTGTAGCACAAGCGAGCCCTTCTCGTACACATGCCGGTCAAAAAGCTCGTTGCCGTTCTTGCGATAGACGTTGTAGACGATGGGACGTCGCCCGCGTGCGTCGGCGGCCAGATAGTTCTGGAGGTTCTGGCGTAGCTCAGTGCGGAATTCATCCTCACCACGATCATGCTGCGTCCACGCCGCCTCGAAGTACGTCGCAAAAGACTCCTTCAGCCATGTGTGGCTCCAATCGCGGACGGCCAGCATATCGCCGTGCCACTGATGCACCAGCTCATGCGCCACCACCGGCTCCGGCGTGTAATCCAGGCTGGCCCGTTTGTCCGCGAGCAGCCGGAAGCTATGCGTGGTCGCGCTCACGTTCTCCATCGCGCCCAGAAACCACTCAGACACAACTTGCCCATACTTGGCGTACGGATAGTCCACCCCAAAGCGGCTGGAGAAAAACTCGATCATCGCGGGCGTCTTGCCAAACATGCGCCGCCCATCCTCTTCGCGGCCCGCACGCACGTAATAGTTCACCGGCACGTCGCGCCAGCGGTCGGCGATCTCGCTGAACTCGCCTGCCACCAGCGTAATGAGGTATGCCGGGAATGGCTGCTCGCAGCGCCATCGGTAGGTTTTCGTGCCGTCGCCGTTCTCCCGTGCCTCCTCCATCTTGCCGTTGGAAAGAAGGAAGAAGCTAGCCGGAACCGTGCCGCTCAAGCTCGTGGTGGCGCGATCATTGGGGAAGTCGTGACATGGAAACCAAAAGTGATGGTATTCCGTCTCGCCCTGGGTCCACGCCTGCACTGGATGGTCCGGGTTGCCTTCTGATGGCTCGACAAATATCAGGCCGATCCGCGGCTGCGCGGAGTATTGGATGGCAATCGCGAACCCTTCGCCGTGGCGATACATGCGATCCAGCCGGACGTGGAGCTTCTCGCCCTCACTCCAATGCGCCAGCGTCACATCGGCGCCAGTCAGCGTCACGCGTTCGATGACCAGCTCGGCGGCATCGAACGTCACTTCCCGCACCTCCTCGAAGAGTGCGGTGAAGTGTGTCGTGACGGTTCCAGCAACCGACTTGGATGCGAAGTCCAGCTTGACGACAATATCCACATGGCGCACATCGGCGGGCCGGTCCGGCGCGTAGACAGGCCTGTCGCCCGGCAGCGCGAAGGCAGGGTGCTCGTCGCTCACCGCGGGCGCGAGGAATTCGGTGGCGTTTTCGCCACCGATGATGAAGCGGGCAAGATCGCGATAACCACAGTAGTACACGACGTAGCTCCTTGGCACAGCGCGAAACGCGCAGGCATGTTTGATATCCATCATACCGTACACCAGACGCTGCGGCGCGGTCAAACGTGAGCACATATCAAGGAGCGTCATGGGACCGGCGCATTCAAGCCCGCAAACCGTGGGCTACATTTTGGATACGCTGACCTGTTTTAAGCGTCCTGAGTACGGCCGGCAATTCCTGCTCGTCACGCTCGACGTACAGGTCCTCTTTAGCGCGACTGCGGTCCGCGAGGCCAATCTACCGTACGGGATCGCGGTTGTATACTGCTCGCGCCCAGAGGTATCCGACCAGGGTGAGGACGACGCACCAACCGACGGCGAGGACGGCGCTGTTGCCGATTGGGGTCCCGAGCAGCAGGCCCCGCAGCGTGTCTATCACAGGCGTGAAGGGCTGGTACTCGGCGAACCAACGCATCCCGGCGGGCATCGAGTCCGGGCGAACAAACGCACTGCTGGTGAACGGCAGCAGTAACTGGAAGATGAGGGAGAGGCTATTCGCACCGGCGGGTGTTTTGCCGATCAGGCCAAACACCACCCCCATCCACGTGATTGCGAAGGTGAATAGCGCGATGAGGCCGAGCGCTGCGATCCAGGCGACGGGACCCGCAGTGGGTCGGAAGCCCATGAGCAGCGCAACTCCGATGACGAGGACGACGCTGATCAGCGTCCGGATCAGACTTCCGAGAACCTGTCCGGTCAGCACCGAGGCGCGGAAGATTGCCATGGTGCGGAAGCGGGCGATGATGCCTTCGTTCATGTCCATGACGAGGTTCACCGCGGTCGTCGCGCACCCGCTGCCCACGGCCATGATGAAGATCGCGGGCGCGATGTAGTTGATGTAGGCGCCGCCGGGCGCCATACCACCAAGGCCGGCGCCCATTGTGGCGCCGAACACGTAGTTGAACAGCGCCAGCATGATGGTCGGCGTTAGCAGACCACTCAGCGTCATCGCAGGGTTGCGCAGCGAGTGCCGGAAATCGCGCCGCAGCATCGTCGCCGAATCGCGCAGGGCATACGCAGGATTGCTCATCGTACAGTACCTTTCTGTGATAGAGTCCTGGTGTCGGAGTGGCCGGTGAGGGCGAAGTAGACGTCGTCGAGGTCGGGAGTATGGACCGATACTCCTACTCTGCCGACCGCGATCTCTTTATGGTCAAGTTGGTTGAGCATGGCCTGCAAGGACCGGACGCTGCCGTCGGTCGGGACCTTGAGTGTGAGCGCGTCGTCATCGCGCACCACCTCGCTGAGGGTGCGGGCGGCCGATGCGAGCGAGCTCGCGTCGGCGAATTGCAGGCTGATGTGGCCGCCGGGGATGCGGCGTTTCAGCTCATCGGGGGTTCCCTCGGCAACCAGCTTCCCCCGATCGAGCACCGCGATCCGGTCGGCGAGCTCGTCCGCCTCTTCCAGATTCTGCGTCGTGAGCAAGATCGTGACGCCGCCGGCCACGAGGTCGCGGATAATCTGCCACATGGTGTGGCGGCTGCGCGGGTCCAGGCCAGTGGTTGGCTCGTCGAGGAAGATGATGCGCGGATTGCCGATTAAGGTCATGGCGAGGTCGAGCCGGCGCCGCATGCCGCCGGAGTAGGTGACGGGCATCTTCCTGGCCGCGTCGGTCAACTCAAAGCGGTCGAGCAGTGCGCCCGCGCGCTTCCGACCTTCACGCCGGCCCAGGTGGTACAGGTCTGCCATCAACAGCAGGTTCTCCTCGCCAGTAAGCAGATTGTCCACCGCCGAGAACTGGCCAGTGACGCCGATTGCGGCGCGGACCGCATCAGGCTCGCGGGCCAGGTCGTGGCCAGCAACTCGCACCTCGCCACTATCGGCGCCGATGAGCGTGGATAGGATCTGAACCATCGTGGTCTTGCCAGCACCGTTGGGACCGAGCAGCGCGAAGATCGTCCCCGCAGCCACGTCCAGGTCAATGCCATCGAGCACCACGTGGTCGCCGAACGATTTGCGCAATCCCCGTGTTTCAATCATCACCAGGACCCCGTTCTATGCTATAATACAAATTCACTGAGCTGTTAAGTGAAATGCCGAAGTATCGCTCCAGCATCTAAGTGAATAGCCCAATAAATTACCTTATTGACTAAGATAATCACAGTATATATGGAGGGTCAGAGCTTGTCAAGAGGTTCTCAGGAACATCGCGCGAAGGTACTTGGGGAGCTGGCGCAGGAGCTCCGGCAGCTCCATGGACTCGGCGCGTCCTTCTTCCGGGCGGCGGCGGCTCGAATCGGGATGACCGTTACAGACATGCAGGTCATGGATATCCTGGTGAGCACCGGCCCAGCGACCGCTGGTCAGCTCGCCGATCTCACAGGGCTCACAACCGGAGCGATCACTGGAATGCTCAACCGGCTGGAGGAAGCCGGGCTCGTGCGCCGGGAGCGCGACCCCCAAGACGGCCGCAGGGTCATCGTCCGGCTCACCCCGGGCAAGGACGAAATGCGCGAGATCACCTCCATGTTCGAGTCCCTTGGGAGGGCGTGGGATGATATGGCGTCGCACTACGACGATGAGCAGATCGCCTTCCTCGTGGAGTTTCTCAAACGCGGCAACGCGCTGTCTAGACAGGAAATCGTCCGGTTGCGAGAGGTGCCAGCGGGCGAGGAGGGGATATTCTCCGCTCCGCTGGGAAATCTGGAGAGTGGCCGGCTCGTCGTCTCCTCCGGGATCGTCCGATTGACCGTGCGCACGGACAAGGGCATGGCCGGGCTCTACCAGGCCCGCTTCGAGGGACCGATTCCGGACGTGAAGGCTAACGATGGGGTGGTCACCATCCGCTATCCACGGCGTCTGCTGGGTCTGGGTGGGAAGCACAACGCGGCGGAGGTGACGCTCAGCGCCGCCATCCCGTGGCAGATCGTGATCCAGGGTGGAGCAGCGGAGATCACCGCCGTGCTGGGCGGTCTCGATCTCGCCGGGGTGGAGATCAAGGGTGGCTCCAGTATGATCCGTTTGGAGCTCCCCGTGCCCTCCGGCGTGGTTCCGATACGGATCAGCGGGGGGGCATCAGTGATCACTGTTCAGCGCCCGGCAGGCGTCGCCGCCCGCGCCCACGTCAAAGGCTGGGTCTCCGTATTTGTCTTCGACGATCAAACTTTCACCAATTTGGGCAAGGACGTGCGGCTGCAAAGCCCTGGCTACGAAGCGACTTCCCCGTACTACGACATCGAAGTCTCCAGCAGCGCCAGCATGGTCACCGTCACCTCTGGTTGACAACGAACCCGAGTCGCGGCGCGCCCGCGATAGCCCGGTTCAGGGTCATAGAAGCTGTTCATTTCCGGGTGCGAAGCTTTCGCAAAACATATCGGAGAATAAAGGTGGAACCTCGATTGCATCCAGCCGGCCACACAGACGGCAGCGAAAGGCTACCCCGATGCGCTCAAAAGCTGGGCGCGAAAGTTGCCGATAGAAACTGGTCAAGGTAATCCGCTTCCACGAATTTCACCTGCTCCTTCGCGGTGGATCAATTGGCCACGCTGGCGTGATCTCCGTGGGTGTGTCGCGATACGATACTACTGTTGCCATACTGATAATGCGCCAGCCAGCATGAAGTATGCTACAATTGCCCGAAAGACGCCCGTGCGGAGGACATGGCCCCCGGCGAAGGTGGGGGCGGACCAGTGCCGGTCGGCCAGTACGCGGGCAAACCACAATGAGGAGCGGTATGAGCGGATATAGCGCGATCACCGGATGGGGCATGTACGTCCCCGAAAAAATCCTGACGAATGCCGACTTTGAGCGTATGCTGGACACTACCGACGAGTGGATTACGTCGCGTTCAGGCATCAAAGAGCGGCACATCGCCGCCGCCAGCGAGACGGCCTCCACGATGGCGATCCAGGCGGCACGGCAGGCGCTCGAACGGGCGGGCATCGAGGGCTCAGACCTGGGTCTCATCATTGTCGCGACGGTCTGCGCCGACTATCCGTTCCCCTCCACCGCCAACCTCGTGCAGCACGCGCTCGGCGCGCAATGCGGCGCTTTCGACCTGCAAGCCGCATGCAGCGGCTTCATCTATGGCCTGTCCACCGCGCACCAGTTCATCGCCAATAAGAGCGTCAAACACGCCCTGGTTATCGGCGTCGAAGTGCTTTCCCGCGTGATGGACTACACCGACCGCTCCACGTGCGTCCTCTTCGGCGACGGCGCAGGCGCCGTCGTGCTGAGCGCCAGCGACGAGCCAGGCGGCTTGCTCGGCTATACGATTGGCAGCGACGGCGCTCGCCCTGAGCTCCTCTATGTCCCAGCGGGCGGCTCGAAGGAGCCGATCACGGAGGAAACGCTGCGAGAGCGGCGCAACTATACGAAGATGCAAGGCTCCGAAGTTTTCAAATTCGCTACCCGCATCATGGGCACCGCAATGGAAGAGGCGCTCAGCCATGCTGGTATGACCACAGACGACATGGATCTGTTCATCCCGCACCAGGCCAATCTGCGCATCATCGAAGCGGCCTCTAAACGGTTGAATCTGCCCTCGGAGAAGGTCTTCGTCAACATCGAGAAGTACGGCAACACTTCCGCCGCCGCGATTCCCATCGCGCTCTGTGAGGCCGTCGAGCAGGGGCGTGTCTTCCCCGGCGCGCATCTGGGCGTCGTCGCCTTCGGTGCCGGCCTCACCTGGGCCGCCGCTGTGGTGAAATGGACCGCGCCGGTTCCCACTCATCGGGATGCCCCCGACGAAGCGCAGCATCTCGCCGAGGTCGAGCCAGAGCAGGTGGGCGTCTAGAGGAAGCGGCCAGTGGCCTACCCCGGAGCCACCCTATGACGAGCTGGATTGCGGCGTTTATCATCTGCGCGGCGATAGGGGTTCCGACCTTTATTCTCATCCGTAGACGAGCGCCAAAGTGGGTGATCAGGGCGATATGGGTTGTATGGGGCGCTATCTGGTTTGTTGTGGCTGGGCTATTACTATACGGCGTCCAGCCAGTGTCTATCGCGGTTATGTTGGTTTGCGGCATCATCGTGGGATTGGTCGGTGGGATGATCGCAATTCCCCCTTTTGCCCGCACGCAACGCCTGCCGGGGCGGTATGAAGGCGGCGAGCGCACGCGCTGGCGGCGATATCTCCACTGAGTAGGCTCACGGATGCAGCGCCATGGCGCCGCGCTTGCGAGCATCCGGCACGACATGTACAATCGCTCTCATAGTGGGCGCTCCGTAACGGCGCGGGGCGTGGTCTTCGTGCTTGAGCGACGAAGCTTGGAAAGGGGGCGGGGCGCGCGGCTGCGCTTCCCGAATAGAGATGGCAGAAGAACGCAAGATTCGGGTGCTGGTTGCGAAACCCGGCCTGGATGGGCACGACCGTGGAGCGAAGGTCATCGCGCGGGCGCTGCGCGATGCTGGCATGGAAGTGGTATACACCGGCATCCGGCAAACACCACAGATGATTGTCGAAGCGGCGATTCAAGAGGATGTGGACGCTATCCTGATGAGCATCCTATCTGGTGCGCATATGGCAATCTTTCCCAAGGTGATGGACATGTTACGCGAAAACGGGGTGGATGATGTGCTCGTCATGGCGGGCGGCATTCTACCGGACGAAGATATTCCCGCTATCGAAGCGTTGGGGATCAAAGGCAACTTTGGCCCCGGCACCCCTATGTCCGCCATCATCGAGTATGTAAAGGAAAATGTCCGCCCGGAGCGGCTGAATCAGAGCTTGCCGCCGCTCGCCAGTCGGGATGCACCCCTGGACGGCGCGGCCAGCCCTGCCGAGCATCAGCAGGCGAACTAGCGATGATGGTCAACGATATTGTGGAGCGGCTCCTGCGAGGCGACCGGCGTGCGCTCGCGCGCGTGGTGACGTTGATTGAGAATAATGCGCCCGATGCGCGGCCAATCCTGGCGAAGCTCCATACGCACGGCGGCAAGGCGCATGTGGTGGGCATGACGGGATCACCGGGTGCTGGCAAGAGCACGCTCGTCACACAGCTCGTGCGCGAGCTGCGGCGGCGCGGCCAGCGTGTCGGCATTGTGGCCGTGGACCCAAGCAGCCCCTTCACCGGCGGCGCGATCCTCGGCGACCGCATCCGCATGCAGGAGCTGGCGGGCGATCCAAACGTCTTCATTCGCAGTATGGCCAGCCGGGGCAGCTTGGGCGGTCTGGCCGCCTCCACCCGTGACGTAGTGCGCGCGCTGGACGCGGGCGGCTTTGACATGATTATCATCGAGACGGTTGGCGCGGGCCAGGCAGAGGTAGAGATTGTGCGGGCGGCGCAGACAGTCGTCGTGGTGACGGTGCCAGGCATGGGTGACGATATCCAGGCTATCAAGGCTGGCATCCTTGAAATTGCCGATATATTCGTGGTGAACAAAGCGGACCGCCCCGGTGCCGACCAGACGGCGGCGGAGCTACGCATGCTCATGAGCCTGGATTCTGAGCGCAAGCAAAAGGCGTGGCGCGTGCCCATCATCAAGACGAGCGCTGTCTCTGGCGAAGGTGTGCCCGAGCTGGCGGATAAGCTGGCCGCGCATCTGGAGTCGCTGCGCGAAAGCGGTCAGCTGGCGCGCAGGAGCGGGCAACAGGCGCGCAGCGAAATGCTGGCGCTACTCAATCAGGCGCTGCTGGACCGGATTGCCGCGACGATGAGTCCCGAAGATTGGGACAAGCTGATTCAAGACGTGGTTAGCCGAGACCGAGACCCTTACACAGCGGCAGAGATAATCGCCCGTCGCATAGGGTTAGCCTGACGCGATAGCGCGCCAATAAGCCTACCCGAAGTGGGTAGGCTCAGCGCAAGCCGTCTCAACGGTATCGGAACGGCGGCGGTGGCGTGCCCAGCGGCGGCGGCTGCGTATCTTCCTGGAAAGGACGCGGCCGGGCATAGCGAGGCGGGATGGGCCGTGGCGGCAGTCCGCCCGGCGTGTTCTGTTCGGATGTGGAGCCACGCGGCTCAGTATCGGGTTCACGATACGGGCGTTGCAGCTCGCGGCGCAGCGGGGAAGGTCCGGACATGGAGTCGCCCGGCCCTCCACCTGGCCCCTGATTTTCGAGCAGCTCAGAGCGAACGATGACGACCTCCGGCGGCGCGCTGATTCCCAGTTTGACTCGCTCGCCCTCGACGGCGAGCACATGAATGGTGATCACACCATTGAGGACGATGGCCTCGCCGGCCTTCCTGCGTAGCACGAGCATCGTAGTTACCCCCTCCTCGCGGGTAAGCGCGGCCCTTCACCGTCCGTACCCGCAATGGCATTCCCTGCAGTGCCACTTCTTTCCCGCGAAGTGGCGCCGAGGCCGCGCTGCACCGACAATTCCATCACACGCTCCTCACTTGAGGGGGAACAGCGCGGGCGGCATCATCCCGACATCGTACCCACGTGCCTCGTCGCATGCATTAGCCTTCAAACTGCATTGTTTCATACAGTCCGTGTCGCCATCACCGAGACGTGACGCGACATTGTATCCCGGCCACGCTTCACCCAGCTCCCCGTCGGCTGGTACACGAGCAGCCGGTATCATGACTACTGTATCAATTACAACGTAAAGATCACCCTCCAGTACCATGAAATTGTTCACATGGGCGCCGCGGCGCGCGGGCGGACCCACGCGATCCATGATTTCAACACCTGCCTCCTGGTATATTCGCTGCCGCCAGCCGTTATCCGTGAAAACATGGGGCCCCATGTGGCGGCTGGTCGCTCCCCCAACTGCATGTAGTGGCCTCTCATCAAGGGTACGGATAGACGTGTCACATGGATGTTTTACGTGGGGCACGATGGTGGAATTCGATTCCATGAACTGGACATAATATTCAGATGGTTTCGTACGCCAACTGCTTGAGATCGCCAGATCAGTCCTCTTTCGGGCGGGTTGGGAGCTGCGCTTCTTCCGTCCACGCTGCTCCCAGTTTGAGACTGTGTGCGCGTGCTATGAAGCACGGTTAAATGCTGCTACAAGAGTACCGTGATTCTGTCAAACTGTCAAGCAGGAGGAGCCGCGTTGCAGCGACCTTCCTCTCGCTGCTAAGACGAACGTATGGACGCATAAAAACAAGCTGGCGCACGCGCTACCCGTGGCGCCGCGACTGCACGGCTCCGTGTCCGTGGCGTCGTGTGCTGGTGCTGCGCAATCGCAATGGCCGTGAGTATCCATCCGCATCCGCTGTTCCACTGGAATGCGGCGTGGAAGGCTCGCTGGTTATCGCCGGTGAGTCGTTCATCCGCGGCTGCTCGTCGGCTGCGGGCGCTGGCAGGGCCAGCGGTGGACCAGATGGAGGCGGCAACTCAGTATAATCCGTCTCTCCGTCATGCTCCTCGCTCTCGTCGTCCACGTGACGCACAACTTTGATTTTGGTGACGCGGCGGCCCTTTGTTCCAATGACAGTGATGATCAGGTTCTCGAAGGTTACGGTGTCGCCAACCGTGGGAATCTTGTCGAGCTGAGTGTAGACATAGCCTCCAAGCGTTTCATAACCCTGGCCGGTCAGCTCAGTATCGAGCAGCTCATTGAAGTCGTCGAGACTGATCTTGGCGTCCACGATAAACTCGTTCTCGCCGAGCTTCTCGAAGAGCTGCTCTTCCTTGTCGTACTCGTCCTGGATGTCGCCAATGATCTCCTCCACGAGATCTTCGATGGTTACCAATCCCGCGACCGCGCCATATTCATCCACGACAATCGCCATATGAACGCGCTGTTGCTGCAGCTCACGGAGCAAATCATCCAGGCGCTTTGATTCCGGTACGAAATAGGCGGGCCGCACAAGGTTGCGTACGGTAGCGGGTTGCTGGCCGCTGGCGAAGATGCGTAGCAAATCCTTGGCGTAAAGGACGCCAATGATGTTGTCTATCGAGTTGTCATAGACGGGGATGCGTGACTGGCCGCCCTGCACGATGAGGCTCATCGCTTCATCCACCGTCGCGTCGGCTTCGACAGTCACCATATCAATGCGCGGCACCATCACCTCACGCACGGCAGTATCCGCCAGCTCGAAGACGTTGTGAATCATCTCGCGCTCTTCTTCTTCGAGCACCCCCTCTTCCTCGCCAACTTCCACCAGGAGCCGCAGCTCCTCCTCGGTCACGAACGGGCCACGACGGACGGTCTGGCCGCCAAGGAGCCGGACGATGCCACTGGTGATCCAGGTGAGCGTCGCGATGAGCCATCGCAGCAGCTTACTCATCGTCTCGACAGGCCCAACGAGCACGCGGGCCCAGGTTTCCGGCGCTTGCACGGCGGCGGTTTTCGGAGTGATCTCGCAGAAAATGAGCACAATCAGCGAGAGCAGAATAGTTGAGGCTACCTCACCGACGCTGGCGAAGAGACTGACCGCCAGCAGTGTTGCCATCGTCGAGGCGAGGATGACCGAAACATTACTAACAACCAGGATGGTCGAGAGAAACATCTGCGGCTGTTCGAGCAGCCGTAGGATGCGTTTGGCGCGGGCGTCGCCTTCTTCGGCGAGGTTGCGTACTTTGATGCGACTGACGGAGGTGAGCGCCGTTTCCGCGGCTGCCGATGTGGCCGCGAGCAGCAATGCTAGCAAGAGAACGATTAGAAAAATCCAGTCGGTCCCAGTAAATGTCGGGATACTTGCCAGCGCCGCCCCGAGAGCTGCCGGCCAGGGTGAGCTATCCATCCGGGGCTACTCCTTCTCCCCGGTCTGGCGCGCCGGGGACGCGAGCCCCGCCTGGGGAGAGCGATCCCGCCCCCCAGCAGCCGGAGGTTCAGGCGGATGGGCCGGCGATGAGCCTTTGGTAGTGTGGTCGGGCGATTGCCCATTCCGGCCAACACGGCGGATAGCACGCGCCGGCACGCCAGCGACCAGCTTGCCCGGTGCGACATCGTGAGTCACGACCGAGCCGGCGCCCGTCGCGGCGCTGTCACCCACCGTCAGGGGTGCGACCAGCATCGTGTCACATCCTAGAAACACGTTTTCTCCAATTTCGGTATGATTCTTCTGTGCACCATCGTAGTTGCATGTGATGGTTCCCGCGCCAATATTCGTACCCGCGCCAACGGTGGCATCGCCGATGAAGCTGAAATGGTGCATGCGTACACCCTGGCCGATCGTGGCGTTTTTGACCTCGGCGAAGTTGCCCAGGAATGCGCCGGTTCGCAGCCGGGCGCCGGGACGTAGTCGCGACATCGGACCAATGCGTGACTGTGACTCCATGACGGCGCTATCCAACCAGGAACCAATCACCTCGCAATTGTCGCCGATCTGCGAGTCGCGAATGATGCTGTTTGGGCCGATAACGCAGTCCGCGCCGATGCTCGTCGTCCCGTGTAGCATCGTGCCGGGACGCAGCACGGTGTCCTGTCCGACACGCACACCCACTTCTATATACGTCGTAGCTGGGTCTTCGACGGTCACACCGGCGATCATCAGGTCGCGCAGCGTGCGCGCCCGCAGAAGCGCCTCAGCCTCCGCTAGCTGCACACGGTCATTGACGCCGATAGTCTCAGCCAGCGCGACCCGCGTCGTGGCGACCGCGCGGTCCTCCTCGATGGCGAGGCCGACGAGATCGGTCAGATAGTATTCGCCGTTCTCGTGAGGAGTCAAGCGATCCAGGCGCGACCAGAGCCAGGACGCCTCGAAACAATAGATGCCGGAGTTCACCTCAGGAATCGCCAACTCGTCGGGTGTCGCATGTTGCTTCTCAACGATACCGCGCACGTGTCCGCGCTCGTCGCGCAACACGCGGCCATAGTCGGTGGGAGCGCTGGCAAGGCCTGTCAGGAAAGTAACTTTGGCGCTGGTGCGTGCGTGCTCGATGAGCAGGCGACGGAGCGTATCGGCGCGCACGAGAGGCGTGTCGCCATAGAGAACGAGTATGGTCTCAGGGTTCTGCGCCTCGGCAAAAGATGTGCGGGCCGCGCGAACGGCGTCACCAGTGCCGCGCTGCGGCTCCTGTATGACATAGGTGAGGTTGGCGTCTGGCGGTGACCACGCGACCGCCTGGCGCACGGCATCGCGCTCATGGCCGACGACGACGACGAAGGCCGGACTGTGATCCTCTCCATCGCCGGGATCAGGAGTTTCCGTGGGGTCTTGGGATACAGCATCCGCGGCGGCACGGAGCACGTGTTCGAGCATGGGACGCCCACCCACTCGATGCGTCACTTTGGGGTAGCGCGAACGCATGCGCGTGCCTTTGCCGGCGGCGAGGATGACAACCCCGACACGTCTCATAACCAGCCCAATAACTCCTTCCGCGTCACAACGATATTCGGCTCATCGCGTCGCTCGCTCGCGGGCGAGTGTGATGAGTAGTGCTGGATACTGGCTCGGGCGCCAGGATTCGAACCTGGGATCGTGGATCCAAAGTCCACTGCCTTACCACTTGGCCACGCCCGATCGCGATGGCGAACCTATCCGCCACTGACATTTGCCATGCTCGCACCCCAGTATACCGTACTGCAGCGTGCGCTCGCAAGAACGTACCATGTGCGAACGGAATACTCGTTCGTCTGGTTATATTTTGATTGAGTTGGCGCAGCGCGTTTCCAATTTCGCATGGCGAGCCAGGAATATCTCGAATAATCCTCGTGCGCCTCAACATCTGAAAGGCGTGATCGGGAATGGGCAAGCTGATTGCCTTCGGATGGTATGATGGCAAGTTTAGCCACTCAGATAAAGGTGCCGTATGTGGAGTAACGGTTGAGGATGCCGGGAGCAAGGCTTGCGGTGAAACTCCGACCCGTGATGCGCCCACACAAAAGGCGCCCCTCGCTCCTGCCGGAGAAGGGGCGCCCCTGGTGGATGCCGCCGGATGAGCAGCGGCACCCAACGATGAGTGGCGGCGATGTGTTACGCCACCGCGACCGAAACAGCCTCTTCCGCGTAGTCAGCGGATGTGGTGTGATCCGCACCCTTGGCAACGCCGATGGCATTGAACACGATCGTCAGCACGACAGCAACGGCAATGTTCACGAGGAACGAATAGAACGCCGCGTAGCCCGGTATCGTCAGACTGCCGAGGTGCAGCGTGTACGTGGACGACGCGAAATGCGCATTCACCTTCGTGCTCTGGATGTAGGCCATGTAGGTGCCCAGCACCATGCCGACCAGCCAGCCGATCAGCAATGCCCAGCGGTGGAACCAGCGCGTGTATAATCCGAACACGATCGCCGGGAACGTCTGGAGAATCCACACGCCGCCGAGCAGTTGGAAGTTGATAGCGTACTGCGCGGGCAAGAAGATGATAAATGCCAGCGCCCCCGCCTTCACGATCAGTGACACCGTCTTTGCCACCGTCGACTCTTCGGCATCGCTCGCGTTCTTCCGGAAATACTCCCTATAGATGTTGCGGGTGAAGAGATTGGCGGCGGCAATGGACATGATCGCCGCCGGGACCAGCGCGCCGATGGCGATGGCCGCGAAGCCGAAGCCGACGAACCAATCTGGGAAGACCTTCAGGAACAGGCCCGGCACGGCAAACTGCGCACCGAAAGTCTTGTCTGGTTTCACACCCGTGGCGACGGCCATGAAGCCAAACAGGGCGATCAGACCGAGCAGGAACGAGTACGCCGGCAGCAGCGCCGCGTTGCGCTTGATGACCCGCCCGCTGTTCGATGCCAGCACGCCGGTGATGGAGTGTGGATACATGAACAACGCCAGCGCCGAGCCAAGGGCCAGCGTAGCGAACGCCGTGTACACCTTTGGCGAGAGAAAGAGCTTCGCCGATGGGATCTTCGAAAACATCGTCGAATAGCCGTCCATGATACTTCCGCCGTTGCCTATGGTGTGTGAGATATAGAGCGGGACGGCGATCACCGCGACGATGACTGTGATGTAGATCAGCGCGTCCTTCACCAGCGCGATCATGGCTGGCGCGCGGAGACCGCTGAAATAGGTGTACGAGGCGAGGATGGCAAAGGCGATGATGAGCGGCCAGTCGCCGGTGATACCCATCGCCGCCAGCACCACCTCGATACCCACGAGCTGGAGCGCAATGTATGGCATGGTGGCGAGAATACCGGTGAATGCCACCGCGAGCGCCAGTCCGTGGCTGTCGTAGCGCCCGCGCACAAAGTCCGACGGGGTGATGTAGTGATGCTTGCGACACACTGCCCACAGCCGGGGCATCACGACGAAGACGAGCGGATAGGCGATGATCGTATACGGCACCGCGAAGAAGCCGATGGCTCCGGAGCCGTACACCAGCGCGGGCACGGCAATGAACGTATAGGCGGTGTACAGATCGCCGCCCAGCAGGAACCAGGTGACGACGGTGCCGAAGCGGCGACCCGCGAGGCCCCACTCATTGAGGAGAGTGAGGTCGCCACGCCGCCAGCGCGCGGCGACGAAGCCAAGGACAGTAACGAACGCGAAAAGGATGATGAAGACGGTGAGCGCTACACCGTTGATGTTGCCCATGAACTGCTCCTGTGCCCAGGTCCGAGGTGAACGGTTGCAGCGAGGACGAGAGGTGAGGTCACGTTATCCGCCAGGTTGCGGGAATGACCTCATTTGACAATGTAATACACGATCCCGGTCAGCACCGAGCTGATAATGATCCAGAGGAACATATACCAGTAGAAGAACGGAATACCGTTCCATGCTGGCAGTGTTGCCGGTGCGTAAAACGGCATCCACAAGGTGGCGACGAAGGGAATGATGAGCAAGATATACCATGCTTGCTTCCCCTTGCTACCTGTGGTTGGCTCATTGGCCATGCGGGGCTCCTTTCTCATCGAAATGCAACGCTATATCGCGTTATGAGAGCAACCATACACAAGGCAATACGTTTCGTCAAGTGGCAAGTGGACAGACATGTGGATTCAAGGCGCGTGTACTGAAAGCGCACAGACGGGCCGGCGACGATGCGCACGGATAAAACCAGGGTTGCATCGGATACGGAAATGTGATATCGTACTCTTCGCGATGGGGAAACCCAGCAGCACCATTCCGGGATCGTCTAGTGGTAGGACAGCTGACTCTGGATCAGTCAACCGTGGTTCGAATCCACGTCCCGGAGCCATTCACCATTCAGTCTTGCCGCCAAGAGAAGCCGCCGCTCAAATTCACGAGTTTGAGCGGCGGCTTTCCATTCCTCCCGATCTGTGCGGCGTGATCCGCCCGCAACAGGCGGGCGGATCCGCATGTCTTTATCGCGCTACCACACGTAGCCGCCGCCGCCGCCGACATCCATCAGCGCCTGATACATCTGTGACTGCGAAATCGTGTTGATTCCGCCGTTATGGTTGGAACCACACTGCGTGCCGCAGGTATCCGTGTAGTAATAGATGCCCTGCGAATCGTCGTATCCGATGATCGTGACGACGTGAATGAGCGCTTTGTTCGTTCCCGCCCAGTTGGGCAGGTCCTTGGTGTTCACCATGATCACCACCGGCGCACGCGAGTAGTACACGTCTTGCGCGACGCTGTTGTGCAGCGACTGGCTCGTCACCGCGCTATCGTCGGCTTGCGTAATGTAAAAGTAATTGTTCCAGGTGCTCGAATTCTCGCCCGACGCCTCCCAGTTCATGGTGGATGTAATGTCATTGACGTATGTCCCCGCGCTTGGGTAGCTGAAGAACGTCACCTCACCCGTGGTTGACCAGCCAGGCACCAGCACCTTCATGGCAAGGTACATCTCGTACGAGCGCCCGTGGTCTCCTGAGGTCCAGTATGTGCTGCTGTGATAACCAGCATACGACGGCTCGGTGTACGTGTTGGCGCCATAGTTCGATGTATGGCCGTTCCAGTAGTACAGAGCCGTGTTCGTCGCTCCCGCTCCGCAGAAGTTCCAGAAGTAGCCGTCCGTATAGTAAGTGCCGTGGTCATCGTTTCCATAGCCGGGCGCCTCGATGGTGCTTGTCACTGTACCCGTATAGAGCAGCTCGGCGGTGGCAGCGGGAGCATAGCCTGCCGTTGGAGTCATGGGCATGATGATAGGCGCCTGCCCAACTATTGGCCGCACAACTCTCCCCGCCTCTTTCAGTGCGATCCACCGGGGATCTTGCACATTGTGGGATTTCGGCGTGCCAACCGTCACTCCGCCACCCTGGCTGAAGCCGCCGTGCGCGCCGATCGGGCGCGGAGCAGCATACGATACCGAAGATGCCACGAGACTCGCGGTCACCCCAACGATCGCGAGTACCCACCAGACCCAACGTCCCAGAGTTCTCCGCATGGAAGGCGTCCTTTCTCACAATGGACAACTGGAAGTGGGTGGAAATACACCCATCTACCCATCCGAACAACTGAGCCGAGCCAGGATGCGCGTCTATAAAGCCAGCGCTTCGTCCACCTCCTCACACATGCCATCTCCGCCCGCGACACCGCGCGACTGCCCAATCACGCTCGAAACCGCGGGGATGCCTGTTCGCTTCAGGTGTGGCAAGTGTACTTGAGAGAGGGCGAGCAGCGGAAGATCACGCCGTGAGCAAAGTATCATCACTCTTCCATCACCGATTATCACGCGCTCGCTCAGCGGCCAAAACGACTGGCTTGCAAGCTGACGAGAGTTGATATATCATCTACCCACCAGTCAGCCCTGGCGGCTGATAGGTGCCATTAGGAACATGCGCCGTTTGCACGCTAGCTCAGGCCACCGCTATTTTCGCGGAGACGCCGCTCCCGCATACGCCGTAGGATTCGGATGCATACATGTGAGGAAAGGGGCATCCTCGTCATGAAGCTGGCAACCGATACAACCCCGAACCAGAAGCTCAGACACGAAAGAGAGCTCCGTTTCTGGTCCCAGTCACAGGTAGCGGAGAAGATCGGCACGAGTACACTCAACGTTAGCCGCTGGGAGCGTGGTGTGACGACACCAAACCTCTACTTTCGCCGGCAGCTTTGTGACCTCTTCGCTCAGTCCGCCACTGAGCTAGGCATCATTCCCACATATGCCGTCTATGCGGCTGCCCGCGACGACGACCCTGACCACTCCACCGCCCTATATTCCTCCCCAATCGAGCCACTCTTCTCCACGACCTGGAACGCTCCAGTGGAGCCGGCGGTTCCCCCACCTCCGCCGCCCGCAAGTGGCATGGTAGGTCGTGATGGTTTGCTACGGCAGATCAAGCAGCGGCTACTCAGCGATGAGCCGCTTGCCATCGCGGCACTTCATGGTCTGCCGGGGGTGGGAAAAACAGCGTTAGCCATACAGATTGCTCACGATCGGGATGTGCTGGCGCACTTTCGTGATGGCGTTCTCTGGGCTGGTCTGGGGCCAACTCCAAACGTGCCAGGATTGCTGGCCGGGTGGGGCGCTGCCCTGGGTATCACCGCTCCAGATATGAGTCGAGTGAGCACCACACCATCGTGGGCCAGACTGATCTGTAGCACGATAGGCAGCCGCCGGATGCTGCTCATCGCCGACGATGCCTGGACGGTAGAGGAAGGAGTCACATTCAAGATAGGTGGCCCCAATTGCGCCCATCTTTTCACGACGCGCTTTCCCAATGTGGCCAGTCATGTCGCTGGTGAGGGAGCGATCGCTGTGCGAGAGCTCGACGAAGACGAGAGCATGCGCCTGCTGACGCGGATTGCTGAGAAGGTTGTCGCGCTCGAACCCGGCGAAGCGCATCTCCTGATGCGTTCAATCGGTGGCCTACCGCTGGCAATTACGCTTATTGGGAATTATTTGCGCGTCATGGCCTACACAAGCCATCCGCGCCGGGTGCTGGCCGCTTTGGATCAGCTACATAGCGCTGAAGACCGCTTGCGGCTAGCCGAGTCGCAGGCTCCGCGTGAGCGCCCACCCTATCTCCCCGCTAACACGCCACTCTCGTTACGAGCCGCTATTGCCGTGACCGATCAGCGCCTGCCTTCGGACGTGAAAGCCGCTTTGCGTGCGCTGTCCGTCTTTCCTCCTAAACCCAATAGCTTTGGAGAACAAGCCGCGCTGGCTGTCAGCGCGTCAACCGTTGAAGCGCTTGACGCGCTGACCGATGCTGGCCTTCTTGAGCTTCGTGGCCGTGATCGCTACACGATGCACCAGACCATCTCCGACTACGCTCGATTGGAGCTCACCGATACCGCCGCGTACGACCGGATGGTGGCATACTATGTCCGGTTCGTCGAGGAGCATGCGAAGGACTTTCGTGTGCTCGAGATCGAAGCCGACAATATTCTTACCGCACTCCGAGAGGCCTCTGCGCGCAGACACTCTATAGCATTGCCCATGGGAGTGCGCGCGTTTGTGCCATTTCTGCTCGCGCGGGGTAGCTATCCAGTCGCGAAGCTGCTGCTTGAGCAGGCGCGTACAGTGGCCACCTCTAACGACGATGATTTGAGTCTCACCATGTGTGGTCTCTATCTGGGTCGTATCACGGAGCTACAGGGTGACCTGGCCGCCGCCGAACGATGGTATGAAAACACGGTTGTAGTCGCGCGCCGCATCGAAGACTGGGAAGCGTTATGCGCGTTGCTAGCCCATTGGGGCGAAGTTGCCATCAACCGTGGGGCACACGAGCGGGCTGGGAAATACCTGCGGGAAGGGCTGGCGCTGGCACGCCAGCGAGACGACCAGCGGCATGCGGCGATCATGCTCAGATTACTCGGTGAGGCGGCAGACATAGACGGCCAGTACGTGCTCGGCGATGCGCTATATCAGGAGGGTCTGGCGCTCGCCCGTATTGCATGTGACCAAGAAAATGTGAGCGCCCTGCTGCAAAATCTAGGCGAGCAGCGCATGAACCGAGGGAAATATGAGCAAGCCGATACCTACTTCCGCGAAGGCATTGAACATGCACGGGCCATTGGCCACCGGCAACGCCTGAGTGCGTTGTTAAATGGTCTTGGTGCGCTTGAACACAGGCGCGGCCACATTGCCCAGGCCGATATACTCTTCCAGGCGAGTCTTCATCTGGCGAGCTCCATTGAAAACCGGGTGCGTGTCACGAACGTGTTGCTGAATCGCGGCCGTCTGGAAGCCGACAACGAGAATCCATCACGTGCGAAAGCCCTATTTCTGGAGGGCCTGGAGATTGCACGGGAGATTGGACATCCATTTCTGATGAGCGAGAGTCTCTGCCTGCTTGGGGATCTCTATCTGTCGCAGAGGAACGCTGAAGCCACCGATGCCGCTTTTGCCGTATTTAGTGAGGCCAGTGCCATCGTTGACACGACTGGCGCTCCAGAGATGGGAACGCTTGCCGTCTATGGGCTCGCGCGCGTCGCGGCGATCCGCGGTGACCTTGCCACCGCATGCCGGCTGGGCCAGGCATGTCTCCAGAGCTTACAACTTGAAGAGCACGAAAAAACGAATGAAGTGGCGGAATGGCTGAATACGGTGCTGGGAACGCAAGCGCACCCTAATACGTTGGCTTCATCCAGACGCCTGACATCGCCATCGGATTCGACGCCATTACCGCACTGTGATACGCATACACCGCCTTGTCCACCGCATCCTCGCCCTGGAGCTGGTCAAGATAGCGTGCTACCAGCCCTAGATATTCGCGCACACGTGCATATTCCGATGGATACATCTCGGCCGTGAACACTTCCAGCGCCGACTCATAGGAAAGCGACGCCGTACGAAGATTCACGACGCGGTCGCCGATGACCCGCGAGAGATACGCACTGCCGAGGTTGTAGTGGGTCGTCGCCCACTCGGCGGGCGTGGTATCGCGCCGATACACCGTGAGCGCCGCCTCATAGGCGTAGATCGCGGCTTCGATGTTCTCCGACTCATCGCCGAGAATGCGATTAAAGTACACAATACCCAGCCGCATATGGATCTTTGCCCACGCGCTGGGATATGTATCAGCCGCATACACTTGCAGAGCCGCGAGATACGATCGAAGCGCCATCTCGAGATTTGTGGATTGTTCGCCATAGAGCCGTTTGCGATACGCATCTCCGAGCCGAACATGTAGCCACGCCCATTCCGCCGGATCGCCGTCCTCTGGATAGCTCTCCAGCTCGGCTTGAAGCTGCGTGATCGCGGTTTCGATATCAACTGTCACTGCCATAGGTTCGGTACCTTCCCCATGAGTCAAAATGATTGCGATCCGCTCCGACCGCGTGGCATAAATGAAACGCAATTCGAGTGAGTTCTTGGCGTACGTGATGGGCTTCAGCCCACATGCCATGCCGCGAGCGCGCACCCGCGCCTGGTATGATGCGGCGGCACAACAAACAGACCACAATAGAGTAGCTATTGCGTGAAACGAGCAAACCGTATCAATGGAACGTGTCATAGGGCAATAGTCATAGTGGAGGAACGCAATCGAGGTCGTGCGGCACGATCACCGATGGTGCGGTGCGCCTGGCTCGGTGGACGGATCGCGGGGCTGCGCTCTAGCCGTGGCGTCAGTGTGACTATGACGCTCGGGCAGATGCCAAAGTGCCGCGCGCCGGGGCGATGACGGGCGCGAGTCCGTCCCGTGCGCATGCGTCGTGACGGGCAGTGGTGGTCCATACTCTTCTGGGAAGTGTTGTAGGTGCGTCTCGCGCCACTCATGCCAGATTTCGACGATGACTTCCTGGATAACACCGGCGACTGGCGACGCGAAAAGCGCTCCCCAGAGTCCGAATAGCTCGGCGCCCGCCAGCAAGGCGAAGATGGACACGGCCGGATGCAGTCCGATGGCGCGACCCACGATACGCGGTCCCACTACGTCGCCTTCGATGATGTGTATGCCAATAAAGTAGATCAGCACCACAATGGCAAGCACGAAGCCTTGCGTCAGCGCCAGCAGCACACACGCAGCTCCTGAGATGAAGACGCCAATAATCGGGATGAACTCCAGCACGAAGGCGAACAAACCGAGCAGCAGTGCGTATGGCACATGGAGCAGCGCCATGCCGATGCCGACCAGCACCCCGATCAGCGCGGCGAGCAGGATTTGTCCACGGACATATCCGCCGACGACGCGCTCAAACGTCATGATGACGAACGCCGCGCGCGGGCGCACCTTCATTGGCGACTTCGTGCGCAGCCAGCGAGCGATGCGATAGCCATCAATCTCCAGGTAAATGCTCAGCACGATCACCAGGATAACATCCACGATGCCACCAAAGACGCCAGCGATGACTGGTAGCGCTGAACCCGCAAGCCCCTGGGCCTGCCCGACAATCTGATTGCCCAGACTATTTATCTGCGCAGCCGAGATCCCCAGTTTTTCCAGCTCGATCGTAAGACGCGAGGGGGCGCCATTCTTCCCCGGCTCCAGCAGCGCGGCGATCTGGTTCGCCAGCGCCGTAATCTGCCCCACCGCCGTGTTAATGATGAGATAGCTAATGATGCCCAGCGCGCCGATGACCAACAGGTATGCCAGTGCTATCGCCGCGAAACGCGGCAGCACCCGCGAGAACATGCGAACCAGCGGAAAGATCGCGTACGCCAGCAGCGCCGCGACGATCACCGTCAGGAGCGCGCCGATGATGTGCGCCGCTGCCCAGAGGCCGATTGCCAGAATGACAAACCAGCCGATGACGGAAAGCGCGATATCACGCCGGCGGGACCAGTCTGGATTGGAAGTAGGCTCACCGAGTAGCGTCTTCTTGGTGGGATGTCCTGGCATCTTTCCGCCCCGTTCATCCTGATGCTTTGTGCTCACGTCCTCGTGCTCGCGTCCTGACGTAGTGTAGCAGGATGGCTGGCCGGCGTGTGCTGCGTGCCAAAAGGTAATTCTACCCACGCACAGGCAACTTGCGGGCCAACATGCGCAGGCGATCGCACCCGCGAGCGCCCGCGCTGCGCATATCGTCGCACGCGTTTGGCGGCGCTCAGCCTATCAGCGCGCCGCCGAGCTGGATCAGCCGCATGGCACGGGCGGCAGCGGTGGTCACGAGGCGCCCCGCGTGAGCCATGCTCTCCTCCAATGACATCGGCCCATCGGGAAGCGATATGGCCGCGTCAATACCGAGCGCGGCCAGCTCAGCGTCAGTCGCGGCGACGCTGCCCGCGAGGGCCACGACGCGCGCACCGGCCTGATGTGCCGCGGCGGCAACCGCACCAACTGCCTTCCCATACGCCGTCTGTGCGTCCAGCCGCCCCTCCGCGGTCACCACCAGAGTGGCGCCGCGCACCGTCGCGGCGAAGTCCAGCGCATTGAGAACGACGCGCGCACCGGGAACTAGCTCGGCACGCGTGAATGCGAGCAGCCCCGCGCCCAGCCCACCCGCCGCACCAGCGCCGGGCACTTGTGCCACATCGGCGCCCAGGTCCCGCTGAATGATCTCCGCATAGTGCGCAAGAGCGCCATCGAGTGCAGTTACCATCTCCGGCGTGGCGCCCTTCTGTGGACCATAGACAGCGGAGGCGCCGGTGGGACCGCAGAGGGGATTCGAGACATCGCAGGCAACCCGTACACGCACCGCGCGCAGGCGCGGATCGAGACCGCCGCTATCTATCCGGTCGAGCCGGGCGAGCGCCGCGCCTCCCGGCGGTAAGTCCGCGCCAGAAGCGTCCAGCAGGCGCGCCCCCAGCGCCTGCGCCATACCCGCGCCGCCGTCGTTGGTGGCGCTGCCGCCGATGCCAATGAGAATGTCTGTACACCCGGTATCCAGCGCGGCTCGCATCAACTCACCAGTGCCGTACGTGGTGGCGCGCAATGGATCACGCCGCCCCGGAGGGACGAGGGGCAGCCCAGAGGCGGCGGCCATCTCGATGACAGCCATCCGCTCCGTATCCTGCCCTTCGCGGGTGCCCAACAAACCGTATTCCGCGCGCACCGTGTCACCCAGTGGTCCGCGCACCTCCGCATACGCGCGTGTACCGCCGGTCGCCGCCACCAGCGCGCGTACCGTCCCCTCGCCGCCGTCCGCGACGGGCACTATCACCACGCTCGCATCTGGCCACACCGCGCGAATGCCGGCGGCGATAGCCTCGCCCACCTGCTCGGCCTCCAGGCTTCCCTTGAGCGACTGCGGCGCGACGACGATCTTCACGATAGGCTCCATCTCCCTGGCGGTACGGAACCGGCGATCAGCCGTAGACGAGCGAATTCTGGCCCCACGTGCGTCCCATCAGGTCAGCCAGCGCCGTGAGCGCCACGTCGTAGCCGGAGACCATGCCGGCATAGAACATGGCTTCGGGCCCTTCCTGCGCTTTCTGCCAGGCGCCCAACGCGCTCTGGCGGTCCGCCACCACCTGCTTCCAGGTGGCGATGGCGTCGGCCTGGCTACCAGCTCCGCTCAGATACGTCGCCACACCGCCAAGCACCTGCGCCTGCCCTTGCCAGTTCAATATCGCCTCACGTGTGTCGGCGAATTGCGCCTCATGATTGGCGCGCTCGGCCCACCTGCGGAGCCGTTCAATCGTTTGCTCTCTCGTCACAGTCATCTCTTTCCGCGCGGCGTCCCGCGTCATCAGGGCTATGCCGCTGCCATTTTCCGCCAGCCAGAAGTATAACACGGATGCGGCATCGTGAGCAGCGGTTGTTCCTTGCCCGCACGTACTCCACCTCTCAGGAGCAAACCTCTCATGGGCGATGAGCAAACGGCACTGGCGCCTCACGCGCGCGGACCCATCCGCGCCGCGCTCACCATGCGTCTCCTCTGGCTGAGCGCCGGCACGCTTGCCTACACCGCCGCCGGCTGGCTCGATCTTTTCACAGGTGCGAGTGGAAACGCACTGACCGCTCTCTGCACCGCCGCGTTGCTCATGAGTGGCACTATCCTGATCTTGCGGGCCGTGATGCTGCCACAAGATGCCCCCGAGCGCCCGGATCACCAGGCGCCCAGAGCAGTGCGCCGGGCAGTGTTTGCCGTGCTCGCGCTCACCACGCTCATCACACTAGCCATCGCTGCTAACCTCTTCGCGTATGCGGGCAATACCGGCATCTACGACTCCGACGCCGCAGCCTTTAACCAATACAACGCCGCGCTCGTCCTGCGGGGAGTGAATCCCTATAGGGCGGACGCCATGTTCTGGGACGCCCTGAATCACTTTCCCGCGGTCGGTGCCACACCATTGCGCGCCGGGCGCTACGCTGGCAGCATATATGGCCCGCCGCTCAGGCAGGTGGTCATAGATACCCAGGAGGAGCGAGCGTATCCCCAAACGCGCGGACCGGAATACGCCCCATCTTCGCTGCACAGCTATCCCGCGCTGGCGTTCCTGATCTACGTACCGGGAGTCTGGGCCGGCCTCCCCACCACGTTCTACACGTCGCTGCTGATACTTGCCGCGTTTCTCCTCGCGGCGGGATGGGGCGCGCCGCGCACGGCTCACCCTATCCTCTGGCTGCTCCTGCCGGCAAGCTCGCTGCTCGTATTCTGGACGCTGCGCGGCTCATTCGAGGTCGTCGCGCTGCTGCCCACGCTGCTGGCCTGGCGCCTGCTGGATCGCCGCTGGCTGTCGCCGCTTCTGCTGGGACTTGCCTGCGCGGTAAAACAGCTCATCTGGCCGCTCGTGCCGCTCTACACCATCCTCATCTGGAAACGCCAGGGGCCGCAAGCCGCGCTCGCACGACTGGCCGTTACCCTCGCCGTGTTTCTCGCGCCCAATCTACCATTTCTGCTTGCCTCGCCGGGCGCCTGGGCGCGAAGTCTGCTGCTGCCGGTCACACTGCCGATCTTTCCATCAGGCGTGGGGCTCGTCGGATTGGCACGCGGCGGTGTGCTCCCGCTGTTCCCGCCCGCCGTCTACGCGCTGCTGGAGCTCACCGCGCTATCCGCGCTGGCGCTCTGGCTGGCACGCACGCGGCGCACGCTCCCGCCGGAAGCCGTGCTCATCCTGGGGCTGCTACCTTTCGCGCTCTCCTGGCACAGTCTATTCACCTACTTTATGGGCATTCCCGTGCTGGCCGTTGCCGGCGCCTTCCCACCGCGCCGTCGCGCTGCGCAGCCATCCTCCGCCGAAGCATCCGCCGGATACCCCATCGAGAAGCCCATCGGTACTGGACCGATAGGGTAACATCGAAGTATGGATAGCCTGATTCTCAAGCTCGTGCTCACGCCCGCCCTCATCGGTATTGCCAGCCTTGCCGGGCGCCGGTGGGGTCCCGCCGTGAGCGGGTGGCTCGTCGGACTGCCCCTCACCTCCGGGCCAATAGCCTTCTTTCTCGCGCTGAGCTCCGGCCGCGCCTTCGCCACCGCTGCCGCCACCGGGATTCTGACTGGCACCCTGTCGCAGGCGGCCTTCTCGCTCGCGTACGCCTGGCCCGCGCGCCGGCTTGGCTGGCCGCGCTCGCTCGCGGCTGGCTGCCTCGCTTTCGGTGCCGTCACATTCGCGCTCGAATACCTGCTCTTGCCGATTGGCTACCTCTTTGTCATCGCCGTTGCCACGCTCGTCCTCACCCTCCGATTGCTGCCGGCTCGTGCCAAAGGCCGCGCGCTTTTCGCCGTCACGCCGCCTCGCTGGGATCTTCCCGCTCGCATGGTGGTAGCAACCGGATTCGTCGTGTTGCTCACCGCCAGCGCGTCCGCGCTCGGTCCCCACCTCACCGGTCTTCTCTCCCCATTCCCGATCTACGCCTCCATCCTCACAATCTTCGCGCACCACGAGCAGGGTTCCGGCGCGGCGACCAACGTCCTGCGCGGCCTACTGCTGGGACTCTTCGCCTTCGCCAGCTTCTTTCTCGTCCTCGGCACCTTGCTCGAACCCCTCGGCATCGCCCCAGCCTTCGCGCTCGCCGTGGTGGCTGCCCTGCTCGTGCAGGGCGCCTCGCTCTGGGTTCTGCGGCGTGGACAACAGCACCTCATGCCCACGTAGCAGTCTTATCCTCAGCACGTTCGCTGCGCGCTAGATTGGACGTCCCACTTCGCCGGTGGCTCAGCCGCCGCTCGGCATTATATTGCATCGGCTGACTCGTG
The DNA here is from genome assembly GCA_035310125.1 of Ktedonobacterales bacterium. GTDB lineage: Bacteria > Chloroflexota > Ktedonobacteria > Ktedonobacterales > JADMIN01 > DATGEP01. The sequence goes on along the minus strand of DATGEP010000010.1, from coordinate 2,274 downwards.
ATCGTGGCGCCCGTACACGTCGTTGCACGCGTCGGCGCCCGGCAGAGTCAGAGCATACCGTCAAAATCTCCTAAATGCTGCGTTGCCCAGGGACAGAAGATGCCTCCTGTACCGGTGGATGATAAGGGACATCTCAGGCGAGAGCCAATCGGCATCCGACAGAGCAGCATTTCTTCGCCATCTTGCTTGCGTCGAGCTCGGCCTGGCCAGTCATGCTGTGTATTAGTTCTCTTTTCAGTGATCTGACCGCTTTGATCGCCGATGTTCCAGGTGGTCGAGGGGCGCGAACACGACGCAGCCCACCTGGTCATCGCGGCGGAGCAGCCAATTGGAGACGGCTAGCACCTCGCAGCCGGCGTAGCCCCGCAGTGCCGCGAGTAGCATGGAGGCCCCGTAGAAGATGAGGGTCGCGTCGCTGGTGAATGCGAGGGCCGGCGCGTACAGCGGGGTGAGATAGAGGGCGAGGAAGATCACGGCGTTGAGCGCGTAGCCTACGGGTCCCGTTGCTTGGAAGCGTGCCACCTTATGGCGAGTACGTACCCATTGCCAGGCCATGAGCACAGCAGGAAAGCCGAGGAGAGCGAGCGCCCATGAGGCCGGTTCGAACCCCGCCAACCGTTCACCCCGGATCACGCTGCCTAGAAGCACGAGTCCCAGGACGACACGTGCCGCCGTTCCGATGCTCCCGATCCGGCGCAGCCGGCCAGTTTGGTCGGTTGCCCTCTCGTTGATTCTTGTTGCCATTGGAAATCACCTCCATAGGTCATGCTACAGGTCGTGTTACAGGTCATGCTGTCCACGCACTGCCGCTACCAGCTTTGCCACTACGCGAGCATGCCCAGGCACCCCGCCCGCTCAGGCAGCGTAGAGGTCGGGGAAGACCTTCGACCAGATCTGTCGTTCCAGTGCAAAGCCCTCGTCCGCGGTCAGGATGGCGATATCATCCCTGTCGTTGGCCCACTGCCTGGCCTCCTCATGTGAGGCGAAGAAGTGGATGTGGTGGCAAAAGGTACTCAAGACGGCCTCGACCGATGTGAGGTTCTCGCGGCGAGGGTCCACGATCACCCGGGAGACCACCGCGCTGGCTGGGCTGACCTCCTCCACTCGCTCAGGGCTGAGGCGCAGCCGAACAATGGTGTGCGTCACCGGCGACGGGGACTCGACGGTCACCGTCTGTTGCAGCAGTGTGGGCAGGAAGAGCGTGTCCATGGCGCACCAGGCCGATAACGACACGCCGTTGACCGACAGCCGGTGCGGGTGATCGTTCGGTGATAGCGATAACCCCATAGCGCCGACAATCTGGCCGTGCGCATCCCGTTCCGTCAATTCGCGCAAGGTCTGGCGGGCCGCATCTGGCGCGACCCCCAGCTCAGCGATGTGGTGGTCCACCTGCTCTGCCGTGAGTGGGCGGCCTTGCGCCACCTAACGCAATACCCAGAGGAGGAGTCGCGCGTGGGCCGGCTCAAACTCCAGGAGGTAGTCCTCCATCTTCGTCGCCATGTCATCTACACGTGCGTCGCTCATCGTCTCAAACCTCCGCTACCGTTCCCCATGACCGCCATGGGTGACAGAGAGGAGCTTACACTCTGCCTCCGGGGGGAGAGTCAAGAGGCATCGCCAAGTGGCATCACGAGGCAGACGGCGCGGCGCTCCGGCGCGGGTCTGATCCAAAGAGGCATGCCAGCTCAGAAGGAGGTGTTTGCGTCCCAGTGCAAGTTGCCTGGAAATCGAGGATGCGCCGGCGGAGCGACTGGAGCGAGGCGATGCGGTCCTCGACGCGATCGAGTGCCCGCGCCAGGTACTCATTCAGGAGCGTGTCATACGGCTCGTCGAGGCGCGCGAGATACTGCGTGACGAGGTCCTGGATCTCCTTCAGCGTCAACCCGAGGGACCGGAAGCCTTGGATCACCTGGACGCACCACAACGCCTCATCGCCAAACAGACGGTAGTTACTCTCGCTTCGGCCCAAGGTGTATAGGAACCCGAGATGCTCATATTCCCGCAGGGTTTTGATCGGCACGCCAGTGCGCCGGGAGAGCTGCCCGACTGTCATCGCATGCGACCGTAATTGTTCCATGTCGTTACCCTACCCTCCGATACCGTGCGAGGTGCTGGTGCAGTCGCGCGGGCGGCTACTGGCCTTCATTTGCTTCCAGGCGGCGCGGCAACATCGAGTGGCCGCATCGGCAGGTCGCCGGGATGTCCAATCACACTACCTCGACCTGCCGGTTCAGCCACGTCGCGCCCTTCAGCCCTATCAGTCTTATCAGCCCC
>DATGEP010000009.1:0-1111 GCA_035310125.1 Ktedonobacterales bacterium | reverse complement strand
GCGGCTGCTGGAGAAGCGCGTGGAGGGGATTTCCATTAACACGCAAACGGAGCGAAAGGTAGACACGGTGCTCGCCAGTCTGATGGGCGCGCTCGTGGCGTACGGCGGAAATTCGCCGCGCGAGCTCACGGAGACTCCGATCCTTCCTCCGGAGATGGACGATCTTGCGGGCGCCTTGCGCCTGATCGGCCGGCTGACACCGCCACTTGAGGCGGCGCGCGGGCTTTCGCCGGAAGAAGCGGCGCGAGCGATTCACGGAGCGATGGAGGATGCAAGCCGAGAGACTGTGCGCATGCTGCTCGGCTCGATTTCACAGTATGCCCCACGAGAGGGTGAGCGGCCGCAGCCATATCTGCTGCGACTTTCAGAGAGCTTGATCCTGGAATTCCTGGGGGCGGAATTTTCCGCCGGGACGCTTGCGCCGGCCGCCGTGCGGCAGACGTTTCACCGCCTTTGCGATGTGCTGGTCAGTTCGGGCGGATATACAGGCCCGCACTCTTCGCAGCACCTGACCTTGCTGGCGACCACGTGGGCAAATGACACGCACAGAGAGCAGATTGTCGAGAAATTCTGGCTGGAATTGCCGGCGCGAGAGAAGTCCGTGGTACTGCGCGGGCCGGAAGTTTGGTGCGTGCCGGTTGTCGTACTGAAGCGGACGCTCGGACAATTGGCCGAGGCGGGAGCGGACGCTCCGCGGCGCGAGGCGCGAAATATACTGCTCAACTATTCGCGGCGTGTGGAAAACGAAAATGCATCCGCGCGGCGGGCGGTGGCGGCGGGCTTGAATGAACTGACGCCGATTATCGAATCCTTGTGGCCCAATCAATTGCCGGAGGATTTGAGCCGCGGAACGATGAAAGCGCTGGAAAAGGAAACGATTCCAGAAACGGCCGCGCTGCTGGCGGCGTTTCTCGAGACGCTGGGACGCGTAGCGGTAACTCGCGGCGATTACTCCGGGTTTGAAAACATTTTGATCGGCCTGGAACGAGTGCCAAAAGACAAAGAACACGATCACGTGGCGGCGCTGGCACACCGGCTGGTGGCGCAGGACCGCTGGATGCTGTTAGTGGATGCGGCGCTGGCCAACCGGCCTCTTGATCCCGTATTGCCG
>DATGEP010000008.1:0-4943 GCA_035310125.1 Ktedonobacterales bacterium | reverse complement strand
GCAAGCTTCTGTGACGCCATGAGGATTCTGTTTGACCAGGGAACACTACAGCCGCTACGCCGCCAGCTCACGGGGCACACGGTGGACACTGTGTATGAGCAGGGATGGGCGATGCTCAAGAACGGTGCACTGCTCGCGAGGGCCGAGCAGGCAGGCTATGGCATTTTCATTACGACCGATCAGAATCTGCGCTATCAACAGAACCTCACGGGACGCCGCCTGGCCATTTTGGTGTTGGGAACAACCTCTTGGCCGAAGATTCGGCAACACATTGGACGGGTTCAGGGTGCGGTAGATGCCGTGAGCGCGGACACCTATCTTGAGATCTCCTTTGATGTGAGCCCGTAGAGTGCCTGGCGTGTTTGCACGTGGGATTTTGCGGTTGGCCAGTCAGTGCGTATCCAGAAAACCGCATCGCCACGGGAGCTCCATTCAGCAGACTTACATCTCGTCGCTTGCCATTTGGCGGCACTGCAAATACACTAGTGGGCGGCGAAGTCGCGCCAGAAGAGGAAGACGCGCTCGCGCAGGGCGGCGTGCTCCAGCGCTTTGAGGTAGGGGTCCTGCTCCCAGAGCCATTCGGCGTGGGTGCGGGCTTCGACGAGGAGCTGCGTGTCCGCCAGCTTCGCTACTTTTAGCTCCGGCAGGCCGCTCTGGCGCGTGCCGAAGAAGTCGCCGGGGCCGCGCAGGCGGAGATCTTCGTCGGCCAGGGCGAAGCCGTCGTTGGTGCGCTCCATCACACTCAGGCGCTCGCGGGCCGTCATGCCGGCCTCCTGGCTGAGCAGGTAGCAGTAGGATTGATGCTGGCCGCGTCCGACACGGCCCCGGAACTGGTGGAGCTGTGAGAGGCCGAAGCGGTCGGCGTCTTCGATGAGCATGACGGTGGCGTTGGGGACGTCCACGCCGACCTCGACGACGGCGGTGGCGACCAGCACGTCTATCTCGCCGTCGCGGAAGGCGCGCATCACGCGGTCCTTCTCGGCAGCTTTCACCTGGCCGTGGACCAGACCGAGCCGCAGATCAGGGAAGACTTCGCGCTTGAGGCGGTCGTATTCGGCGATGGCGGACTTGGCTTCCAACGTTTCGGATTCTTCGACGAGCGGGCAGATGATGTACGCCTGGCGCCCGTTCGCTACCTCCTCTTCGACGAGGCGATACGCCTCTTCCCGGCTGCCGCCGGAGCGCCAGCGTGTGATGATCGGCTGGCGACCGGCGGGCATCTCGTCCAGCACGGAGACATCCAGATCGCCGTAGAGCGTGAGGGCGAGGGTGCGGGGGATGGGCGTCGCGGTCATCACGAGCATGTGCGGACTTAGCCCCTTGCGGCGCAGGGCGTCGCGCTGCTCCACGCCGAAGCGGTGCTGCTCATCCACGATGGTGAGTCCCAGCCGCTTGAAGGCTATGTCGTCCTGAATGAGGGCGTGGGTGCCGATGGCGACGGCGGCCTGGCCGTTTGCCATGGCGTCGCGGGCGGCGGTGCGCTCCTTGGCGCGCTGGCTGCCGGTGAGCAGGACGGCAGAGAGACCGAAGGGCGCCAGCAGCGCGCTCAAGCTGCGGTAGTGCTGTTCGGCGAGTATCTCGGTGGGGGCAAGCAGTGCGCCCTGGCAGCCGTTGGCGGCGCAGGCCAGCAGCGCGGCGGCGGCTACGGCGGTCTTGCCGGAGCCGACATCGCCTTGCAGGAGGCGGCTCATGGGTTTCGTCGTGCGCATGTCCGCCAGGATCTCGCGAATGGCGCGCCGCTGGGCGCCGGTGAAGCTGAATGGCAGGGTGCGCTCGAAGCAGGTGGCCGTGAGGGGCCAGAGTCCGCCGCCGAGCGCGGGCGGGCGCTCAACCTCAGCGGGCGGGCGTCCACTGGACGCCCCTACGAGCCCGGTCGCGGATGAATCGTCGCCATCGGGGGAGGGTTCGGTGAAGATGAGGGATTCGGGAGCGGGCAGCGGCGTGGCGGGTGGGCCGTCCTGCCAATTGGCGCGGCGCGTGAGCATGCCGAGCTGGATCAGGAAGAGCTCGTCGAAGGCGAGGCGGCGGCGGGCGCCGGCAAGCTCGGTATCGCTGTCGGGATAGTGCATCTGCGCGACGGCCTCCGGCAGCGGCATGAGGCGGGCGCGAGCACGCACAGCGGGCGGCAGGTGGTCGGGCAGAAACGCGGCGCAGCGATCCACGGCCCATTTCGTGAAACGGCGGAGGGCCTTGGGATGCAGGCCTTCGGTCAATCCGTAGACGGGCACGAGCCGTCCCGTGTTGATGAGGTCGCCCTGTTCAGGTAGCTCGTGGCTGCGCACGCTGAGCTCGACGCGGTTGCCGAAGCGCTGCTTGACGCCGGTGATGACGATGTAGGCGCCGCGCGGAAGCTGCTTGAGCAGGTACGGCTGATTGAACCAGGAGGCGCGAATAGCGCCGGTCTCGTCGGAGATGCGAGCGATGGTGCGCGTGCGTCCGCCGCTGATGCGACTGTTCTGTACCTCCCAGATGAGGCCGAGGACGGTGCAGACCTCATCGAAGGGGAGCGTGGCGATCTTCTGGAGCTTGCTGTAGTCACGGTGTTCGCGGGGGAAGTAGGAGAGCAGGTCGCGCACGGTCTCGATGCCGAGCTTCGCCAGGCGTGCCGCCTGCGTGGAGCCGACGCCCGGCACGGATGTGACCGGCGCTCGCAGCAGATATTCATCCTCCGGGCGCGGTCGGGGGCGCTCGTGGTCGGCGTCCGGTGTGCGAGCGAGCCGTGGCGGTGGAGGAGGCGGCGTGGCGAGCGGCCACGGCTCATCGTCGCGTGGCGGCGGTGTGGGAGCGGCGGCGCGCCGGGCGGGCGGCATGGACCTCACCCCCGACCCTTCCCCAACGCGAGAAGGAGAGACGGATTTCGCCTTTGGCGGCATCGAGCGTCCGGCGGGCGCCTCGACGACGAGGGGAGGAGTAGGGGGCGGCGCGAAACTATCCAGCAGGGCGAGCGCGGAGCGCACGCGCGCGGCGCGCTGCATGGGGTCGAGGGCGCGATAGCCGGTAATTAGCCGCACGATGGCATCTTCAGGCGCGGCGCCTCCGAAGTCGGGGGTGGGGCTGGTGTTCGCGGCGCGCGCGGTCCGCAGGTCGCCCGCCCAGCGCGTGACGAACGCCTCAAGCCCGCCTGGTTTCACGGCGGCATCGGCATGACCGGTATGCTGCTCGTGGAGAAGGATGCGGCGGGCGCGCGCGGCGCGGGCGTGAAGCTCTTCCGCTGTGCCGCCGGTCGCGTCTGTCGCCGTCATCCGCGTCTCGTGAGCCACGTATCGCGCACTCCCTCGTGTATGGCGGCTGCTCAGCAGCGCCGCTCCGTCAGTATAGCCCGGCGGAACCACATGGGGCAATGCGCGTAGGCGAAGCTGGCTGGCGGGCGTCCGGCGAACGCCCCGACGGAGCCGCCGTTTGTGGATTGCCCCGCACTACGCTACGTGACGGAACCCGTTCGCCCCGCATGCTTGACACATACGCCGCCAGCGTGTTACATCTCGATAGATATCCGGGCAACGGCGCGCGGAGCAAGGCTGGCACGGCGCCACAGATGCTGCTACAGATGGTGCTATAGACATGCGCTGAAGCGGCGCGCCATCTCCGCTTGAGTTATCGCGAAGGATTCTGCTAGATGGGCCAGTCTCGTATTCCCGTGGCCGTCGTCAACGGCACCGGTTATGGCGGCGTCGAATTGCTGCGGCTGCTTGCACACTCTCCCACGTTCGAGCTGGTGGAAGTCACTGCCCGCAGCGAGGCTGGTAAGCCAGTTGCCGCCGTTTTTCCCCATCTCGCGGACCTTGGGCTTACCTTTACGCCGCGTGTCGAGCGTGCCGGATTGGTCTTTGTCGCGCTGCCGGATGACGCCGCTACCGGTATCGTGCCGGAGCTGCTGGCAGCGGGCCGGCGCGTCGTGGACCTCTCCGCCGCGTTTCGCCTGCGAGCGCCCGCGCTCTATCCACGCTGGTATGGCTACGAGCATCCCGCGCCCGCGCTGCTGGAAACGGCGGTCTATGGGCTAGCGGAGTACGCGCGCGATGCGCTGCCCGATGCCAGGCTGGTCGCCGTTCCCGGCTGCTATCCCACGGCGGCGCTGCTGGGATTGCTGCCCGCTCTGCGCGCCGGCCTGATAGAGCCGGATGTCATCGTGGACGCCAAATCGGGCGTCAGCGGCGCGGGCCGCGCGCTCAAGCTCACCACCCACTTTAGTGAGGTGAACGAGGATGTGTCGGCGTACAGCCTGGATGGCCACCGGCACCAGCCGGAAATCGCCCAGGAGCTTGCGGGCGCGGCGCCTGATGCGCATATTCGCCTCACTTTTACCCCGCATCTCGTCCCGATGACGCGCGGCATCCTCGCGACCTGCTACGCGCCCCTCGCGCACGGCGCCACGGCGAGCGCGATCCGTGACGCGTACATCGCCGCATACGCTGGCACGCCATTCGTGCGGGTGGCGGATGCGCCGCCGCACACGAAATGGACGCTTGCCTCCAACCGCTGCTACGTCTATCCAACCGTGGATGCTGCCGGCGAGCGGCTGATCGTCGTCAGTGTGCTGGATAATCTGGTGAAGGGCGCGGCGGGGCAGGCCATTCAGTGCGCCAACATCATGTGCGCGGTGCCGGAGACGGAGGGATTGCCCGTGGAAGGAGTCTATCCGTGATCGGTGAATCCGCCACCGCCAGCGTCCGCGAGATGGCCCAGGCGAGCCAGGTGGAGCGTCACGAGGTGATCGCGCAGGTCCTCAAGGAGGCGCAGCCCTACATCGAGGCGCTGCGCGGGCACACGCTGGTCATCAAGCTGGGCGGCAGCACGCTGGAGAATCAGCGCGACGCGCTGGAAGATATTGTGTGGCTGCACGGCCTGGGCGCGCACCCGGTGCTGGTTCACGGCGGCGGGCCTGAGATCAACGAATGGCTGGGGAAGCTGGGCATCCCGTCGCGCTTCGAGCGCGGTCTGCG
>DATGEP010000007.1:0-1569 GCA_035310125.1 Ktedonobacterales bacterium | reverse complement strand
GCAACGCACTTGATAACCTGTTGAGTCAGGAGGATACGCACGTGCATAGCGGGCCGGTCGTGCATATCTTTTGGACACGCGACTCAGCGCCGTTTTCGTTTGCGACCTTGATTTCACAGGCGCAGCCAGCCGAGGTGCGTGAGTTTCTGAAAACCGCATGGCGCGCCAGGCCGGAAGCCGCGCGGCTCGATACGACACCATTCTATGCTGCCGCACTCTCGGCGAGCGGATCGCGCATCGTGGTGCGCGACTGGATCGAGACGACATTAGGTGAAGCACAGCGACATTTGGAGCGTTATTTCGAGTTACAGCGACTGCGTGGTTACGACGGTGAGGAGCATTGGTTCCCGTTATGGATGTTGACTCAGGCGACGGTGAACGCGAAGGCGAGAAAGGAGGAGCCGGCGCCACAGGTGGGACAAGCGCTGCTGCATCTGGCGCTGCATGGCGGCGAGCTGCCGATGTGGCTGTTGTATCAGGCGGTGCGGCGGGTGCGGGCGGAACAAGGCGTGCAGTCGGCGCACGCGGCGCTCATCAAAATGGTGTTGCAATCACAGGGAGCAGGTCAGGATATGAGTAAGCTGGACATGACAAATCGTGACCCGGCGTATCTTTGCGGGCGGCTGCTGGCGGTGCTGGAGAGCATTCAGTATGCGGCGCTGGGCGAGACGAATGCGACGATCGTGGACCGCTATTTCGGTACAGCCTCTTCGGCGCCGGCATCAGTATTTGGCCGGCTGCTGCGGGGGGCGCAGCCGCATCTGGCGACGTTGCGACGTGGCAAGCCAGGGGCGTTCGCACGCTTGGATGAGGCGCTGCGTGAGATTTCGACGGGGCTGGAAACGTTCCCGTACACGTTGTCGCTGGAGAAACAGGGCCTCTTTGCCCTGGGCTACTATCATCAACGGGCATCCGACATCTCGGCGGCGCGCGAGAAGAAAGCCGCGAAGGTGGGTGTGGGGGCAGCGAGTGGTGAGTCTGATGGGAATGACGCTTAGCGCGGTGATCGCCGCCAGCGTGCGAGGCTAGCGGCGATCCCCACATCAGAAGACGTTGTATTCGATACGCTACAGCTATTGAGGAGCGCACGACCGTGAGCAACGACATTTATCAGGACGCCAGCAAGCGCCACGACTTTGTGATTCTGTTCGACGTGACGACAGGCAATCCCAACGGCGACCCGGATGCCGGCAACCTGCCGCGCGTAGACCCGGAGACGATGCACGGACTGGTAACGGACGTCGCCATCAAGCGCAAAGTGCGCGATTGGGTAGGTGTTCAGCTACACGACGTCCCCAATTACCGCATCTACGTGGAGAACTCCGGGGTCGCATTGAACACGAAACATGCTGAGGCGGGAGCGGCGCTCAATCACCTGAAGGCGAAAGATGTGAAAGGAGACCCGGAGAGACGCAAGCAGGAGGATGTGCGCCGAGACTGGATGTGCGAGCAGTTCTACGACGTACGCACATTCGGTGCGGTAATGTCTACGGGTGACTATCCTTCCGGTCAGGTGCGGGGGCCGCTGCAATTGACGTTCGCGCGTTCGATTGATCCCATCGTGCCACT
>DATGEP010000006.1:0-40581 GCA_035310125.1 Ktedonobacterales bacterium | reverse complement strand
GCCGCCCACTGGGTTGATTGCCAGCAATAGTTATGCCGGTTTCAGGCGCCGCGCGATCGTGTCGCGTCGTTGATACTACACGCTTCCGCATCTCGATACGCTGGGGCGGCTTCATGCTACTCCTGAAGTTTGGCCGCCCATCCCTCGTCACTTCTCACCCATTCACAGAAAACGGCGCAGGAAGCCGCTGGGCTTCAACCCAGGCGGAGGAATGCGCCGCCGCCCGCAGGCGGACCTCCCATCACTGACACATACCGTCAATTGTGATACACTGCTTGCATGAAACAAACCCTGCTCGTCAAACTTGCGCCGACCCCTGACCAGCATGCCGCCTTGCTGCGGACCCTGGAACAGTTCAACGCCGCCTGCAACGCGATTGCCGCCGTGGCGTTCGCGGCAACGTGTGCGGGCAAGCTTGACCTGCAAAAGCTGGTGTACTATGACACGCGCGCCCAGTTTGGCCTCTCGGCGCAGATGACCATTCGCGCCATCAGCAAGGTGAGCGAAGCCTACAAGCGCGACAAGGCCATTCAGCCGCACTTCCGTGCGCACAGCGCGCTGGTCTATGACCAGCGCATCTGCTCGTTCCCTGGCCCTGATCGTGTGTCGCTCTTGACGCTGGGCGGGCGCGCCGTCATGCCCTTCCGCGTCGGGCGCTACGCGGAAGGCATGCTCGCTCGCACGCGGGGACAATGCGACCTGCTCTACCGTGCGAGCAGCGCCACCTTCTTCCTCGCCATCACCGTTGATGCGCCTGAGCCGACGCCCGACGCGGTGCGCGAGTATCTGGGCGTTGATCTGGGCATCGTCAACATTGCCACGACCAGTGATGGCGAGCTGGTGAGTGGCAGCCACGTCAACCACGTGCGTGCTCGCTATTCCCGCTTTCGGACCACGCTCCAAAAGACGGGAACCAAGAGCGCCAAACGCCTGCTGAAAAAGCGGAGTGGGCGGGAAACCCGCTTCATCCGCGATACGAACCACTGTGTGAGCAAACGCCTGGTAGCACAGGCGAAAGGCACCGCACGCGGGATTGCCGTTGAAGACCTCAACGGCATCCGCACGCGGACAACGGTTAGAAAGCGCCAGCGACGTGTGCTGCACTCCTGGGCGTTTGCTCAACTGCGGTCGTTCCTCTCCTACAAGGCGGCGCTGGCTGGCGTGCGGCTCGTCGCGGTCGACCCGCGCAACACGAGTCGTATCTGCTCGGCCTGCGGCCACTGCGACACGGCGAATCGCAAGACGCAATCGCAGTTTCTCTGCACATCCTGCGGGGTCGTCGCCCACGCCGATGTGAACGCGGCGATCAACATTGGTCGCCGGGCGGCTGTCATACCGCCGCACGCGGCACCCCTGGCGGGGTAGCTGCAAGCCACCGTCCCTTTAGGGCGTGCGGTCTATGACATACAACACCATAACTCAGCACGAGACATAATGACAACAACCAACCCCGGCGTCCTACCCGATCTCGGGGAATACGATGGGTGCCTCCTTGTCCGTGGAATCCTTCGCGGTGCCCGGCTTCTGCCGTGCATCCAGATGGGGCTTCTCGCTCGACGTTGCGGTTGTTGGCTGGGAAGACTCACCGATGATGGGCAACGAGACTTCAGGGGGCGGCACGACAGCGAGCGGCGATCCCAGCGCTGGCGTGTCATCTCGCCGCTGGAGCAGCGGCGCCGCCCCCGGATCAATCACCGGCAGCGGCAAGGGGTTCACCTCCACTGGCACATGGCGTGGCGCCGCTGGATGCGAGGGTAGTAGGGGTGGGAGCGGAGCGGATGGGGGCATCGGCGACATGCGCGCCTGACCTGGGCCGGCGCTGTGTAGTGTGGCCGCCCCTGGCAGCAGATGCGGGTCGGCAATCATCTGCCCCGCCACCGCCGCAATATCCACGATTTTCCAAAGGTCGCCACAGATCGCCGCCAGCATGGCGGGGTCGCCGCCGTGTGCCGCGGTCAGCGATGTCAGGCGCGTCTCGCTCATGTCCAGGCGCGCCCCGGCTCCCTGTAGCTCGCCGTCGAGCCGTTGCAGCCCCGCCCTCAGCCAATCCGGCGCTTCCGACCGGGCAACCTCCGTCCGCACCGAAGCCAGCGCGGTGGCGGACGACGTATGAGCCTGCCTGGCGCCCGATGCCAGCCCCTGTGCGTATGGGCCAGAGGCGGGGCCGGGTGAGGCGTCCCCGGCGATATCGCCACCCGGCCCGATGTGCAGCGGCGCGGTCAGCGCCGTGAGATGGTTGGGATCTGCCAGCGCGGTGGTCACATCGGCGATGATATCCTCGACCGGGGCCAGCAGCGCGGCCACCACGACGAAGATGGGCCGGCTGACTGACGAGGGGCGGTCGGGATGCGAGCGCGTCTCCGCGTCGTAGAAGGTGCCCGCCAGACCGACGAGCGTCTCCGCGAGCCAGAGTGGGGCCGCGAGCCGTCCCACCGCCAGGATGGCGCGCCACCCCTGCCCCGTTTGCTCGATCTCAGCCTCCAGACGGCGATCCTCCAGCGCCTGTTTCAGCCCGGTCAGGCCCGCCGTCGCGGCAAACATCGCCGCGAGATCGCTCCCCGACGCCTCCCCGTGCCAGGCCGCCTTGAGCCGCGTGTCCCAGGCCATCGGCATCTCATCGCGCCCCTTTCGGACTTCGATCAGTGGGTTTATTCGATCATCTTCAGCAACGCGCGAGCGATGACGTTGGGGTCAGTCTCGGACGCGAACGGCAGCACCCGCACATGCGCGTTCTTCTCCTCAATTGCCTTGTACTGGCGCAGCGCGGCGTCGTGCTCGGGACCGTAGCCGATGATCGCCAGCGCGAAGTACACGCCCCCTGCGGCCTGCGCGATGGAGCGCCCAAATTGGTCCGCGTCGTCGGCCTCGCCGTCCGTAATGACCAGCGCCATGAGCAGCGGACGCTCCGCCGCCGGCTCCGAGCCAAACTCCTCGTTGTAGACCTCGATGACTTTGTTCAGACCCGGCATGATGCGCGTGCCACCCGCCCATTTGATGGCACCCCACTTCTGCTCCAGATTGTTGGGATTGAGGTCGCCGATGTCGAACGCATTGCCCCCGGCGAAGGTTACGGCGCGCAGCCCGCCGCCTCCCTCTTCTTTGGCGGCCTGACTGTCCTCCGCCGCCAGCTCAGAGACGATGATCCCGATAGCTTCTTTGATGGTGTCTTTGCGCGGCGTGTTATCACCCGCGGACGTCCCATAGTTCATGCTGCCGGTCGTATCCAGGAGCAGCATCGGCTCCTTTTCCTGCCCCTGCTCAGTTGATGCTCCGGACATCGTTGTGTCCTCCTCTTGTCGTATGCTCAAGGAAATCGTGAGCCATCGCGAGATGGAGCACTGCACCATACCACCGGCGTCTCGCCGGCCCATACCGCGCCGATCATCTCGCCCGCCCACATCAGTGCATACGTTACGATGGGTCCCTGCGTTGCCGCGCGTCCTCTTACGGAGCCACCGGATTACACATCCATGACAGCCACCACCGCAGTATGCGCCCACCTGTACAGATATGTACAGCAGGCGACAGGCGCGCACACAGCTAGTCCGCTGGCAGCGTGAAGCACAATGCCGCACCGGACCGCTCTTCCTCGGCGGCCAGCGCCAGCGGGCGCAGATCAGGCGGCAGCGGCGACACCGCCCAGATGTGACCGCCATGCGCCTCCACAACCCCGCGCGCGATGGCAAGACCGAGGCCCGCTCCGCTGCCCGTAGCGAGCACGTCGCCGCTCGTGGCCGCCCGGCGGCGCGAAGCTTCGCCCCGATATGTGCGCTCGAAAATATGCGGTAGGTCGCTTGCCGCGATGCCCACCCCGCCGTCAATCACCTGGACCAGAAGCGCCCGCTCGCCGCTGTCGGCTCGCTGGAGTCCGGCACGGAGCAGAATCGCGCCACCCGGCGGCGTATGGTAGATGGCGTTCTGCAGCAGATTGATGAGGACGCGATACATCTGGCGCGGATCCAGAAAGCACGCGGGCATCCCCGGCTCGATATCTCCATCCAACTGGATACCTGCCCGCTCTGCCTGCTCGCCAAGCGATTCGAGGACGTCCGAAAGCACGTCTTCGATATGCAGCCGCTCGCGCATGAGCGCCAGCGCGCCGGCATCCAGCCGCGAAAGCTCGAACAGATCATCCAGCAGCACGCTGAGATGCTGCGCCTCCGCGCGGATGGTGCGTTGGTAACGCCGTACCGTATCGGGATCAGTCACCACACCGTCGTCAATGGCCTCGATCAGCGCGCGAATGGAAGAGAGCGGCGTGCGCAGATCGTGTGAGAGCGCGACAACCACCTGCCGCCGGTCCGCTTCGGCGGCCTGGCGGCGGGCGAAGGCGTCCTGCACATTCGCGGCCATCGCGTTGAACCACCGGGCAAGGGAAGATATCTCATCGGCGCTGCCACGTCCCCCCTCGTCTACGCGGAACGTGTAGTCACCCTGCGCGACACGCCGGGCGCCCGTCTCGATATGCGCGATAGCCCGCGCCATCTCGCCTGCGATGGATGCCGAGAGGGCGATAGCGATCAGAATACCGAAGAACAGGAAGACCAGCAGCAGCCTGCCGTCTTCGACGGAGATGAACATCTGGCTCGCCAGCAGCACGACGTTGAGCGCGATGACGAGCGCGGTGAGCAGCGGTGGTATCGCCAGCTTGAAGCGGACGGAGCCAAAGTGCGTGACGTCGGCGATCCAGAGCGCCGCCTCACCCAGCAGAATAGACACGGCACCGGTGGCGGCGAGGTACAGGGCGAGCTGCTTCATATGCTCGGCGGGCGGATGCAGGCCAAACAGACTGGCGAGCAGGGCCAGCGCGATTGCTCCGATGGTGATGCCGAGCCAGCGCACACCGAGGCGCAGCCGCCAGCGCGGGCCGAACGCGCTCACTGCACGTCGTCCTGCGAGCGGCTGCTCACCGATATCACCTGGAGTCTCCATATCTCCTCCTCCGCACCCCTCGCACCTCTCTGTATTGAATCTCGTGCGCGCTCCAGAGCGGCCAGCATCACGCCCACCTGTCTCACGGCTCGAACTTATACCCCACGCCCCACACCGTCTTCAGGTGGCGCGGGCGACCCGGATCACGCTCGACTTTCTCGCGCAGCCGCCGCATATGGACCGTCACAGTGCTGTCGTCGCCGTAATAATCGAAGTGCCACACCGCATCGAGAAGCTGTTGCCGCGAGAAAACCTGGCGCGGGTGTATCGCGAGGAAGTGCAGCAGGTCGAATTCTTTCGCCGTCAAATCCAGCGCCTCGCCGTCCCGCTCCGCCTGGCGCAGCTTCGGCTGGATGACCAGCGAGCCGACGCGCACCGCGCCGTCGAGCACCATCGCCGGCACACTCGTCGCCTCCACGCGCCGCATGATCGCTCGCACCCGCAGCACCACCTCGCGCGGGCTGAACGGTTTCGTCACGTAGTCGTCGGTCCCCGCGCGGAAGCCTTCGATCCGGTCAGTTTCGTCGCCACGCGCTGTCAACATCAGCACCGGCACGGCGCTCTCGGCACGCAGGCGGCGGCACACTTCCAACCCATCTATGCCCGGCAGCATGAGATCCAGCACAACAAGATCGGGTGGGTAGGTGTGCGCCAGATGCAGCGCCTCGATGCCGTCGGTGGCCAGCAGCACACTGAATCCTTCGACGGCCAGATACTGCCCCAGCACCTCACGGATGCTCGCCTCATCATCTACGACCAGCACACGCCGCCGGGGCGTATCAGCCTCACGTGATATCTCACTCACCGGAACACTCCAGGGACATCTATCCATATCGCCTTCACGAGCCGTAGGGGCGTCCGCCGGACGCCCTCCTATAGGACAGAGCATATCCCTAAAGTGTTACACCGTGCTTACATACACCGCCCTCTCGCCCGCGGACGGAAACCGCTAGCCCCCGTCCCGCCCCTCCGGTGTACCGGTGTAGGGGCGCTGCCTGCTGCGCCCGCATGGTGTAGGGGCGCTGCCTGCTGCGCCCGCCTCCGCCACGAATGGCACTCGTACATCCTGGCCGCTCGCTCTCGCACGAACCTAATATCACGTCACCGGGTTGTAACACGTGCGTAAGGTTTGTCATACCCTGGCAAGGAATCGGCCCGACAATCCCCAGTGAGTACCTCTACGCAAGTCAGGGAGAAAGACTGTGGAACTACCGCGACACACTCCGCGCGAGACGATTGCGATTGTGCTGCCCGCGCTCAACGAAGAGGCCGCTGTCGGCCAGCAGGTGCGGGCGTTGCGCGAGCATCCCGCCCTGCGCGCGCTGCCCATCCACCGCATCATCGTCGTGGACAATGGCAGCGACGACGCCACCGCTGACGTCGCGCGCGCGGCGGGCGCCGAGGTAGTGAGCGAGCCGCGCCGCGGCTATGGCTACGCCTGCCTGGCTGGCGTCCGCGCCGCCACGGACGCCAGCATCATCTTGCTGATGGACGCCGACGGCAGCGACGATCCCGCCGGCGCGGCTCGCGTGGCGGAGATGGTGCTTTCGGGCGCGGCGGACCTCGCGATGGGATCGCGTACACGCGGCGCCTGCGAGCCGGACGCCCTCACCCCACAACAGCGCGCTGGCAACGCCGTGGGCGCCGTGATTCTGCGCCGGTTCTATGGCTTGCGTCTGACCGACATCGGCCCGGTGCGTGCCATCCGCCGCGACACGCTGCTGCGGCTTGATATGCGCGAGATGGTCTATGGCTGGTCGGCGGAGATGCTGGCGAAAGCGGCGCGCGCCGGGCTGCGTGTCCGTGAGGCGCCGGTGGACTATCACCGCCGCGCGGGCGGCAAATCTAAGGTCGCCGGCACCCTGCGCGGCACCCTGCGCGCCTCGCACCACATCCTGCGCACGCTGTTCCACTACCGAAGCTGGACCCTCCCTCCCACTCCCCACTCCCCCAACGCCCTCTTCATCGTCGCGCGTGTGCCCGTGCCGGGGCAGACGAAAACCCGCCTGGGCCATCACATCGGGCACGACACGGCAGCCGCGCTCTACGCCGCGTTTCTGCGCGACCTGGGCAACCGCTTCACAGCGGCGGCACAGCGCGACGGCTACGACCTGTGGTGGTACTATGCCGCGCCCGCTGGCCTGGGCGCGAACGACTTCGCCGCCTACGTCCCACTCGCAAGCGGTCTGCTGCGCCAGCATGGTGCCGGCCTGGGCGAGCGCCTCTATTACGGCTTCCGCTCGCTGGCGGCGCGCGGCTATACACGCATCGTGGTCCTCGGCTCAGATTCGCCCCACATTCCCGCCTCCACCATCGCGGACGCCTTCGCGGCGCTGGCGACGCACGACGTGGTGCTTGGCCCCGCCCGCGACGGCGGCTACTACCTGCTCGGCGAGCGCGGCGCCCCCGCCGCGCCTGCCAATCTCTTCACCGGCATCCCCATGAGCACGCCGCGCGTCTGTGAGCAGACGCTGGCCCGCGCCCACGAGCTGCGCCTGAGGGTGGCGCTCGCCCCCGTCGCGTTCGATGTAGATGAGCCGCTCGATCTCGACACCCTGCGCGCCGTGCTGCGCGACGCGCCCTCCGCTGACGCAGGCTGCGCGCCTGCGACGTGGGCGTTCCTTGAGATGCTGGCGCAACGCGAAAAATCCCCCACGATCACCAGCGGCGCGCTGGAAGGAGCGACGCATGCCGGCGCGTAACGCGCTCCACTGGCGCTGGCTGGCGCTGGTCGTTCTCGGCGTCCTGGCGGTTCCGCTCTACGCGCGCATCCTTGCCGTCGCGGGCCGGCTTGCCCATCAGGCCGACCTTTTCACGCTTCCGGAGCTGGTCGCGCTGGCCGTTGCCGTCGGTGCCGCCGCGCTCGTGCTGCTATCTCGCCCCGCCCGCACATCCCGGCAGCGCCGGATCGAGCTGGCACTACTGCTGGGTTGCGGCGTCGCGTTTCGCGCCGTCTTCTTCGGTGCCACGCCAGCCATCTCCCACGATGCCTACCGCTACATCTGGGACGCGCACCTGCTCGTCAACGGCGTCAGCCCGTGGGCGCATGCGCTCTCCGATCCCGCGCTCAAGTCGCTACGGGATACCGCTATCTGGCCCCAGGTCAACTGGCGCGACTCGGCCAGCATCTATCCACCCGGCGCTCAGCTATTCTTCCTGCTCGTCAACACCGTCGCCCCGCTCAACATCGCGGCGATGAAGTGGGCCATGACGCTCTGCGACTTCGCCATCGGCGCGCTCACTCTCGTGCTGCTGCGTCAGCGCGGACAGGACCCTCGCCGCGTCATCATCTACTGGTGGAACCCTCTGCCCATCGTCGAGTTCACCTTTAACGCGCACGTGGACGCCGTCGCGACACTCTGGACGCTCGCCGCGCTCGCCGTGCTGGCACGCGATACCCGTCATGCCCGCCTGGTCTCCGGCATACTACTGGGCCTTGCCGCCGCCACGAAGCTCTATCCACTGCTCTTCGCGGCGGCGTTGCTGCGCCCAAACTCCTCGACAACCACCCTGCTAGCCTCGCCTGCCCGTACCGTAGCGGCGTCCGGCGGACGCCTTCCCGCCGCGCTCACACCAACCCTGCGTCTCTTGCTTACTGATCCACTGCTCCTCGCGTCGGGCGCCACCATCGCGCTAATCTACCTACCCTTCGCTTTCATCGGCCTGGGCAGTGGCGGCTTCCTCGCCACCTACTTCGGCCAGCGCTTCGTGGATCAAGGCATCCTCTTCCGCCTCATCACCACTATCTTCGTCTTCGCGCCCCTCCAGCTTGTGCTGCAAGGGCTGGCTCTCGTCACCCTCTGCGGATTGATCGCCTGGCTGCGCGTCCGGCGCAAGCTGGAGCCGGCGGCGGGCGTGCTCGCTGTCTCCGCCATCTGGATCGCCCTCTCGCCGCATCTCTTCCCCTGGTACGTCGCCGGTCTCCTGCCACTGCTGGCCCTCTACGTCCAGCCCATCCCCTTCCTTTCCCCCTCGCCTCGCGGGAGAGGGGCAGGGGTGAGGTCTCTATTCCCCCTCGCCTCGCGGGAGAGGGGCAGACGTGAGGCTCCCAGGGCTGGGGGTGAGGTCTACGCCCTCTACCTCTTCGTGCTGGCGATGCCCTTCACCTACGTGATCTTCGCGCCCGGACACGATCCCAACCTGTTCACCTGGTTTTTCTATGTGCCGCTGGCGCTCGCGGCGATGCCCTGGATACTGCGTTCGATCGCGACCCTGTTCGGGCAAACCGCCCAGGCTGGTGCGAGCGCCACCGTAGGGGCGTCCGGCGGACGCCCTCCCGCGCCACCGTATACCAAATCCGGTCGGGTTCCTGGCATACACACAGGACTTCAGCCCGCATCTCGTTCGTGCGCCGGCCTTTCAAGGCCGCGATTCCTCGTCTCGCCCGCATCTCGAGCCACCCGGCGCACCCACCCACAGCCACCACAGGAGCAAACCCCATGATCCGAACGCTTCCCGTTCTCCCCGCCAGCCAGCGCGACGAGCAGCATGCGACGCCGCCCATTGCGCCGGTGCCGCTGCCGCGCGAGCTGTACCTGGAGTCTACCAATCGCTGCAACGAGCTCTGCGACCAGTGCCCGCGCACGCATCTGCGCCGCGAGCCAGAGCGCGACCTCTCGCTTGCCGAGGTAATCGCTATCACCGACCAGCTCCCCGCGCTCGACCGCGTCGTGCTACACGGTCTGGGCGAGCCGCTCCTCAACCCACAGCTACCCGCCATCGTCGCGCATCTGCGTCAGCGCGGCGCCTACGTCCTCTTCAACTCCAACGCCACCGCGCTCAGCGAGCGCACGGCCCGCGCCCTCATCGCCGCCGACCTCAACGAGCTGCGCGTCTCCCTGGACGGCGCCACGCCCGAAACCTATGCCCGTGTGCGCGGGGTCAACACCCGCACGTTGCCTAAGATCGTCCGCAACCTCGCCGCCTTCACCCGCATCCAGCGCGAGCTTGACGCCCCAAATCCCCACCTCTCGTTCTGGTTCACTGCCATGCGCGAGAATCTGCGCGAATTGCCCCGCCTGGTGGATATCGCGCTGGAAACCGGCGTCCGCGAGATCTACGTCCAGCGTTTCATCTACTTTGGTCAGGGGCTGGCTCGCGAGGAGCAGACGATCTTCCGCCACGCCCAGCATGACGATCTCGCCATCCTCGCTGAAACGGAGCGCCGCTGCCACGAGCACGGACTGGAGTTCCGCGCGACAGGCGCGACGACGCCGCTCGCGTATCTCGGTAAACCGGCGGCGGAGATCGAGCGGCGCCCGTGGTCCCCTTGCCAGCGCCCGCGCACGCTGGCCTACATCGCCGCCACCGGCAACGTCTATTCCTGCTGCTTCGCCCCCTTCCATCCCGGACCCGCCGCCACGCGCGTGCTGGGAAACGTCTTCGCGCAGCCCTTCGACGCCATCTGGAACGGCGCACGCTACACCGCTTTCCGCGCCGCCTTTGACAGCGACGAGCCGTGGGACCAGTGCGCGGGCTGCGGCAGCAAATGGAGTCTATGAAGCCATGCGAAATCCCCTGCTTTCCCTCCGCCACTCTGCCAGTGTGGCGAGCGCGACTCTCCGCGAGCGCACCGGCGAGGTCGCCCGGCAGGCGCGCCGCGATGGTCCGCGTGTGACATCCGTGTGCGCGCTACGCATACTGGCCGCTACTCTCCGTCTGAACGTGCCCGCGCTCATCGCCGGGCTGTTTGGCTCCGTCGCCGCCATCGTCGTCATGGGCTGGCTCCGCGTCACCTGGGGCACTCCCACCGCGCCGGAGCTGGTCGGTGAGCGCATCCTGCCGAACCTCTCCGCCGGTGAGTTTGTGGCGCTGCTGATCCAGTTCGAGCCGCATCCCAAAACGACGCCGCTTGGGCTCGCTCTGCTCGGCATGTTCGTGCTCGGTGTCCTGCTTGCCCCGCTCTATATCCTGCTGGCGCGCGTGCCCACACATTCCCAGCCCCGCTCAGGTCGCTGGCCCGCTCGTCGCGCCTGGATCACCGCCGCCGCTTTCGCGCTCGCGATGGAGGTGCTGGCCGTTCTCCTCTTCTGGCCAGTGCTGCCGGAGGGCCTCTTTGGCGATCCCATCGCCACGGCGCGCCTGCTCACCATCACCAGCCTGCTCCTGACCTTCACCAGCTACGCCCTTGTGATGGCGCTCGCAAGCTGGTGGCTCTACCGCGCCTGGGGTCGCTGGGCCGCTCCCGCCGCGCTCTCGCCGCGCGCATTGGATCGTGTCGGGGCGCTGCCTGCCGCGCCCGCTGCCGTGGACGCTGTTGTCGGGGCGCTGCCTGCCGCGCCCGCCGATACCGTCACTCGTCGCACCGCGCTCGTGGGAGTTGGCGCCACTGTCGTCTACATCGCCGCCGGTTACATCGCCTTCAACCGCATCCTCGCCGGCTACTTCGCCCGCTCGAATCTCGCCTACGAGGGGCGCGGCACACCCGGACACATCACGTCGCCCATCACCCCCAACGATCAGTTCTACGTCGTCAGCAAGAACGTGCTCGACCCCACCGTAGACGCCAGCCGCTGGGAGCTGGAGATTACTGGACACGTGCGTCAACCGAAGATCTGGACCTACGCGACGCTGCGCACGCTGCCCCGCGAATCCCGCGCTATCACGATGGAATGCATCTCCAACGGTATCGGTGGCAACCTCATGAGCACCGCCGTCTGGCAGGGTGTGACCCTTCAGACACTCCTCGCTGAGGCGGGCGGCGCACTGACCTCCGCAAAGTACGCCGTGTTCTACAGCATAGACGGGTACGCGACCAGCCTACCGCTAGCCGATTTGCTCCAGGCGCGCACGCTTCTCGCCTATGGCATGAACGGCGTCCCGCTTCCGCAGCGTCACGGCTTCCCCCTGCGCGCCGTCGTGCCGGGCCGCTACGGCGAGCAGAGCGCCAAATGGGTAACTCGTATCGAGCTGACCGATACCCCATATCTGGGCTTCTACCAGAGCCAGGGCTGGTCCGCCGCGCAGCTCGAAACGAACACGCGCATAGATACACCCCGCGCCCGCGCCCCCCTCGGCCCCGTCACCGTCGCTGGCATCGCCTTCGCCGGCATCCGCGGCATCGCTAGCGTAGAGATCAGCGCGGACGGCGGCGCCACCTGGAACACCGCCACCCTCCTGCCGCCGCTCTCCGACCAGACCTGGGTCTTCTGGCGCTGGATCTGGAATCCTCTGGCCAGGGGCGCCTATACCCTCGTGGCGCGAGCCACCGACGGCACCGGCGCTGTCCAGGTCGCCACCGACCGGGGAACCGTACCCGACGGCGCCACGGGACTCTACCGCGCGAAGGTGGTGGTGGCGTGAGGCATGAGCGCGCGCGCCACGACTTCAGTATCGTCACCGACGCGCTGAAGCAGTATCAGCGGAAAACTGGCAAGCAAACGCTCGCCCTGGGCGGTTGGGAAGTGGAGGACGCCCATATCCGCCCACCCGCGTGGCTTCTGCGTCAGCTCGCGAGCATCCGGCACCGCCCGCTCGGTTACTCATATCCGCACGACTTCGCTGTGGCGAAAGCGCGCGCGGCGGAAACGCTGGGCTGGAACGTCACTCTGGGCGGCGAGCGTCTGCACGCCGCACAGGTGGCCGTGCTGCAGAACAGCACACAGGGGCTGCTGCTGGCGCTGGCGGCGCTGCGGGCGCGCGGCGTGACGCGCGTCGTTGTTGCCGCACCCAGCTACTACGCGGCAATAGATGCCTGCCAGCACCTTGGACTGGAAACGGACATTGTCCCCGCGCGCGACTTCATCACCGGCGCGCTCGATATTGAGCGCATCGCGGCGGCGCTGCGCATCGGCACGGGCGCGGCGCTGCTCCTCACCAACCCCGCTTATTCGCTGGGCGTCGAACATAGCTGGGACCACCTGCGTGCCCTCCTTGACGCGCTGCCGGCAGCGCTCCCAGTGCTCCTGGACGAGACGCGCCTCGGTCTGAGCTGGACCAGCGAAGCTCCCTGGTACGCCGCCGATTTCCCTCCGAACGTCCTCGTCCTGCGCTCGCCCAGCAAAATCTTCCTCGTGAACGGGCTGAAGACCAGCTTCCTCTACGGCCCCGCGCCCGTCATCCGTGACGTAGAGCGGCTGCACGAGGCGCTGCTGGGATCAGTCGCCGGACATGCCGAAGCCGTGGCGTTGGCCTACCTGGAAACCTGGCACGCCTGGATTACTGAGCTTGAGCGGGACCACAACGGGCCGTTACGGCGCTGGCGGCACGCGCTGGTGAGCCGCTTCACAGCGCATCTGGACGCCATCCGCCCGCGCCTGGAGGCATGTGGCTACACGCTCTCGCCCATCGATTCCGGCCCGTATGTGCTCGCCGGCGCCATGCACTCAGCCGCTCCTGATCTGGACTGCGCCCGCGTCGCGCACGACGCGGGCGTTCTCCTCATGGATGGGCGCTACTTCTTCCATGAAAGCCCCGGCTGGTCCGGCTTCCGCCTCAACCTCTGCGGCGACCCCGCGCATACCCGCGCCGCGCTGGCCCGCGTCTTCCCCGCCGCCTCACCGGTCTCCGCATCAGGAAGGGTCCGCGGATGAGATCCGCCGCGCGCCGCGCGCCGCGCGCTCTGCCCACCATCGCACCCGCGCCTCCGCCTGCCGCTTTGGCGCACCCGCCTGTGCTTCCGCCGCCGCCCGCCCGATTGCCTCTCCGCAGGTAAGCGCGGTGCGCAGGTAGCCCGTGTCTGCCAGCGCCCGCCAGACCTCCGGCGCGAGCGCGACACCCCTCGCGCCCAGATGCCGCTCCAGTCGCGCGCGATAAGCCGCCAGCACCCGCACCGGCGCCAGCTTATGCCACGTCCCGCAAAGCCACAGCGCATCATAGGTCGCCGGTCCCACCGTCGCCAGCCCCCAGTCCAGCAGCAGCACCCGCGCGCCGCGTCGTGGCGCGCGGCGGCAAGGTGGCAGCATTCCAAGATTCGGCCCCCACACATCCCCATGTACCAGTGTCCACGGCAAACGCGCGATGGTTTCCAGCACCGGTATGGGATTCGCGAAGAGGCCGCGGAGTGTCTCCGCATCCTCCGGTGCCGCGAGCCGAAAGAACGTCTCCCACCCGGCAAGCGCCAGCGGCAGATACGGATCAGCATCGCCGCCCGCCATCCGTCGCGCCAGTGCATCCGGCGCCGCGAGCAGCAAGGCCGCTTCCGGCGTTGCCAGCCCCATCTCAGGATCACTCAGGCGCGCGTCACACCAGTAGCGCGCGTGCAGCCGCGCCAGCGCATCCAGCAATGCGCCCACCAGCGCGGGTGAGCATCCTGGCGGCGTGGACACTGGATCGCGCAGCAGATGGCCGCGCTCATCACGCAGCAGCAGCGCACCCCCGACTGGCCGGCCGTTCTGGCTTCGCTCCATCCATGCCACCACACCCGTCTCGATCCCCGCCGGCAGATCGGACAGCACCCCGCGCGACCAGAGCCGCACCTCGCGCAACAGCGTATCGCCCGACAGCGCGCCCAACCAGCCCGACTCCGGCTCCAGCCGCTTCAACACGCGATGGCTGTACCGCGCCGCCGTGCCCCCCGTCTCCTCACGAACAGTCAGCCGCTCCAGCCACCCTCCCGCGATTCCACCCGCGATCGGCTCGTGTCCTACCACGCTGGCTGGATCAATCCCCAGCGCCCGCGACAGCGCCGCGTCGTCTTCCGTGTCCTGTCGCATCTCATTCTCGTATTTCGCGCACCAACGCACACGCCGCTCCGTCGCGCGCCTCCACTGGTCCCTCGCGCGCCCACTCTAGCACGCCGCCGCGCCATCTCGCAAGCTCTCCGCCCCGCATAATTCGTGTCCGCTTCTGGCCGCTCCTGGCCGTGGCCGCCTCCTCCGTCGCATGCTACACTCCTCGCCAGAGATGGCGCGACACGCCGCCATCCCGCGCACCTGAACAACCGGCGCCACGCCACAAATCGTGAATTCCGGCAGAATCGGCAACCGCCGCTATGGCGATCACCTTTCGTAGGGGCGTCCGGCGGACGCCCGGCGGCAACTGCATCTCAGATTCCGGCAGAATCGGCAACCACATCGTGAATTGCGGATGTAGGGGCGCTGCCTGCTGCGCCCGTCGGGAGTGCGGTGCCCTTTTCGGCAGAATCGGCAACCGCATCTCAGATTCCGGCAGAATCGGCAACCGCATTCCATGTCTGTCAGGTACGAAATGCAATTTCCGGCAGAATCGGCAACCCAATCGGCGGCATACCACCAGATCCCGCGCAAACGCACACTCGGCGGACGGAGGTGCCGCCAATGTGCGTTGAATATCGGAGAGAGGGGCGAGGCATCCCTCACCCACACGCGCATATCCACCAGAAGGGAACACGGCAACATGCGGGCGGAGATAATGGTGCCACGAGCGGCGCCGCGCGATTCCCGCTCCCCCTTCTATACCTATCGCGTGCCAGAGCGCATGGCATCTCGTATCGCGCCAGGTCAGCTTGTCGCCGTCCCGTTCGGCGAGCGTATGGCCGCCGGCATCGTCTGGGCGCTCGATGCCAGCGACGAGGCCGCAGCAGACCAAGCCGCGACTCCGGAGAATCTTCGCCCTCTCGCCAGCATTCTGTTGGAAGATGCGCTGCTCTTGCCCGCGCAGCGTGCCCTTGCCGAATGGCTTGCCGACCACTACGCCGCGCCGTTGGGATCAGCCGCCCGCCTCTTGTTGCCGCCGGGCCTGCTGCGCAGCCTGCGCACAGTGCTGCGCCCCCTTGCCGAAAGCGCCCAGCCCAGCCCCGATGTATCCGGCGACGCGGCGGTCGTGTTGGGGATGCTCCGCGGGCGTGGCCGGCTGAATCGCGATGAGCTGGAAGAGACGCTTGGGGTGGCTCGCGCGACTGCGGCGACGAAGCTGCTGCGAACTCACAAGCTGGCGGCGCTTGGCGTCGAATTGCCGGGCGCCCAGACCGGCGCCCGCCGCGAGCGTCTCGTTCGGCTCGTGGGCGCATCCGCGGCGCTGGCCACCTGGCGCGAAACGGCCCGCACCCATCTAGATTCGTTACCCCTGCCGCCGCCTCGCCGTCTCTCCCGGCGTCCCGCTGACCCCGGCGAGCGCGATGCCGAGCGCTTGCTGCGTCAGCTTGCCGTGTTGGATGTCCTCAGCCGCCCGGCGCGCGGCGTTTCAGATAAGGCGAGCGGCGCCGGGACCACGTGGCGACTCGAAGAGCTGCGCCGCCTGACCCGCGCCACCGCCGGCGCGCTGGCCGAGCTAGAGCGCGCCGGACTCATCGCCATCGCCGAGGTGGACATGCGCCATGATCCGTTGGCGGGTCGCACCATCGCCCGCAACGATCCGCTCCCACTGACGCCTCCCCAGCGTGACGCGCTGGCGGCGATTCTGCGTGCCGGCGAGACAGAGCCGCACGTCGTGCTGCTGCATGGCATCACTGGCAGCGGCAAGACCGAAGTCTACCTTCAGGCGCTCGCCGCCATCCTCGCCCGCGGACAGCGCGGTATCATGCTCGTCCCGGAGATCGCGCTGACTTCCCAGGCGCTGGCCCGTTTCGCGGGACGCTTCCCTGGTCGTGTGGCGCTGCTGCACAGCGGACTCACCGATGCCGAGCGGCTCGACGAGTGGCGCCGCATCCATGCCGGTCAGGTGGATATCGTCGTCGGCTCCCGCTCAGCCCTCTTCGCCCCCGTAGCACACCTTGGCCTGATTGTGGTGGACGAGGAGCACGAATCCGCCTACAAGGAGGAACGCATACCAACGTACCATGCCCGCGATGCCGCCGTGCGATTAGGCCGTATCACTGGCGCCGCCGTCGTGCTTGGCAGCGCCACCCCCTCCGTGGAAACCTACTGGCTGGCGCGGCAGGGCGTCTACCGCCTGGTAGAGCTACGCGAGCGCGCTCCCGTTAGCCTCTCACCAGCGCCCGCCGCGGATGTAGGGGCGCCGCCTGCTGCCCCCGCCGCGCTCTCGCCACGCGCATCGGATCGTGTCGGGGCGCTGCCTGGCGCGCCCGCGCCGCCTGCTGCGCCCGCGCCGCCTGCTGCGCCCGCGCCGCCTGGCTTGCCCCCCGTCACCATCATAGACCTGCGAGCGGAGCTACGCGCCGGCAACACCAGCATCCTCAGCGAAGCCCTGCGCATCGCCCTCCAGGATACCCTACATCGGGGAGAGCAGGCCATCCTCTTCCTGAACCGGCGCGGCATGGCCAGCGCCGTCATGTGCCGGGAGTGCGGTTTCGCGCTACGCTGCCTCCACTGCGATGTCTCCATGACATTTCATGCCGGCGAGCGCGCCATCATCTGCCACTATTGCGGCCGGCGCCAGCCCGTCCCCACCACCTGCCCCAACTGCTGGAGCGCGAGCATCCGCTACTTCGGGCTGGGCACCGAGCGTGTGGAGGCCACCGTCAAGCGCCAGTTTCCCTCCGCGCGCGTGCTTCGCTGGGACCGCGACACGGCGAAGACGCGCCAGGCGCACGAGGACCTGCTGCGCACCTTCGCCGAGCGCCGCGCGGATGTGCTGGTCGGCACTCAGATGATCGCCAAAGGACTCGACCTCCCGGCGGTCACGCTGGTTGGCGTCGTCTCGGCGGATGTCGCGCTCTTCCTGCCCGACTTCCGTGCGTCCGAGCGCTCGTTCCAGTTACTCACGCAGGTAGCCGGTCGCGCGGGGCGCGGCGAGTGGCCGGGGCGCGTGCTGGTGCAGACCTTCAATCCTGAGCACTTCTGCATCAAAACGGCGGCGCTCCACGACTACCCAGCCTTCTTCGCGGCGGAGGTCTCGGCGCGCGAGCGCTACGGCTATCCGCCGTTTCGTCGTTTCGTCAAATGCACCTATGAGCACCGCGACCGCTATTCAGCCCAGATCGAAGCGACTATGCTGGGCGAGCGACTGGAGAAGCTCATCCAGGATCTTGAGCTGCCCGATACTGATATCGTCGGACCGGCGCCCGCGTTTCTCGAACGGCTGCGCGGGCGCTACCGCTGGCAGATCATCATCCGCTCACCCGATCCGCGCCCGCTGCTGAGCGCGCTCTCACCCGCCGGCCTGCCCCGCGGCTGGTCGGTGGATGTGGACCCCGCAACGAGTTTATAGCCGGGATGCGGATATCCCTCTTTCGCAATAGCCGTATCCCGCCGGCGCCGGCCAGACCACCACCGTCGTATCGGGGCGTCCGGCGGACGCCCGAAGGAGCGCGCTACGCGAAATGCAGGCGGGTGCCGACACTCGACTGAATGTAGGCATCCGGTAGGCGCCGCGCCGCCTCATGGGTGGCCTTCCAGCCGGTGCAGTGGCCGGGCACGAGCAGATCCGGCTGAATCGCGGTCACCTCGTCAAGGGTGCGCGGGATGACCGGCTCCATGATAGCCCCCGTCAGGTGCATCCCGCCGACGACAGCATGAACCTTCTCCACGCCGGTCATGCGCTGAGCATGCCGCAACACATTGATGATCCCTGAGTGGCTGCAGCTGGACAGAACCACCAGCCCCTTGTCCTTGACATGCACCACCACCGCCTGATCGTCCCACACCCAGATATCCCGCTCCCAGCCGTCATCCGTCCGTGCCCATTGCACGGGAAACCCCTTCTCGAAGTCCGTCGTGCGCTCCACCTGCCCCGTCACCAGCACCGTGCTATCCAGCAGCAGCGACGGTCCCCGCTCCTCGACGATCTCCACCCCTTCGCGGTCGAGATCGTTATGGCTGGGTGGCGGCATATGGAATTCCGCCCCAGTTGGCATCACTATCTTGCGATCCTTCCATACGTCGGGATGCAGCACCAGGGGCAGGCCGCGCCGTCCAACGCGCTGGACAATGCCCTCCAGTCCGCCGTGATGGTCAGCGTGTCCATGCGAGAGCACGATGGCGCGCAGCTCGCCGGGCCGGACCTCGAGCACGTCCATATTGTGCTGCACCGTCTCGCGGCCCAACCCCGCATCATAGAGGATAGACGCGCTACGCCCCTCACGCTCCGTCGTAATCAACAGCGAGTAGCCATGCTCGGCGCGGAGCTGCTCGCGCTCTGTCCACTCCCAGACGAGCGGCGGACGGTGCGCCGCTTTCGTGTCTGGGAGAAGAACATCCGAGTAGTTGTCCACCAGGATGGTCACGTCCGCGGCGTCCACGGGCAGCAGGGTAACGCGGTCGCTCATAGCTGGCCTCCCCTCGAAGTACGCCATGCGACAGGCTCAACATTCGCGTGTCAAGTATCCTACCACGCCATGACCACTCCCAGCGCTTCAAGCCGCTGCCGCGCACCAGACGTGTCACCAGACGGTGGGAGCACGATGCGGATAGCGCGAATGAGCTACGATGAAGCCGGCTACTGCCGCCGCGAACTCGTCGGGCCGCTTAAAGTAGGTGACGTGGCCCGATCCCTCCAGCTCGACCAGCCGGGCGCTGGGGATACTCTCGGCAAGGATGCCCGCCACCGAGCGAAAGAGTGGGTGACTCTCCGAGCCGCGCATGATCAGGCAGGGCACATGAACCTGGGCCAGATCTTCGCGGGTGACTTGATACGGAGGCATAGTCAGATCACCCAAAAGCTCCGTCGCGTTGTCACGATAAACATCGCGGCGCACGTCGGGCAGCGCGCGCCATAAGCCAGGGCAGACGATCTCGAAGAATGCGTCTACAGCCGCGCCAGCACCCGCCCCTCTTGACCGGTTTCCGGCGAGGCCGAAGAATATTCCACCAGATGGGGACAGGGCGGTATTCTTTCTGCGGGGCGTATACTGATAACGACGAGATGGTAGTACGAGCCGTGGCCACGAGAGCCTCGCACCATCAATGAAGATGGAGGACTCCTGTATGAGCATAGATACCCCATCGAAAACAACAAATCAGCGGCAGCCAACCACCTACGAGCGTTACCTGCGTACGGACGAGCTGCTGGCGCTGCAGAAGCCGCCGGCGGAGCGGCTGCATCGTGACGAGCTAACCTTCCAGGTCGTCCATCAGACGTTTGAGCTCTGGTGGAAACTGACCGTTGAGCTCATGGGCCGGGCGGGCGAGGAGCTTACGGCGGACCAGCCGGATGAGGCGGCGCGCACGCTGCGCCGGGCCGTCTCGGCGCAAGACGTGGTGATGCCGGCTATCCGCCAGCTCGAATTCGTCTCCCCGCGCGATTTTCTCGACATCCGGCCCGGCCTGGGCGACGGCAGCGGTGGCGAATCGCCGGGATTTTTGGGCATCCTCCGCGCCGCGCCTGATCTATGGGACGCCTTCGCAGCGGCGCTCGACCGTGCGAGTGTCTCGCTCCTGAATCTCTACGCCCATTCGCATGCGCATCTCGCTCTCTTCGAGTGCGCCGAAGCGCTGACGGACTTCGACGAGCAGTTCCATCTCTTCCGCGCGGCGCATCTCAAACTGGCACAGCGCAACCTTGGTTTGCGTGCCATCGGTACCGGCGGCACGCCAATGCCCTCATTGGAGAGGACGCTGCGCGACTTGCTCTTTCCCGCGCTCTGGGAGGCCCGCGACGCGCTACTGGAAGCGACGCAACGCGAGCAGGGTATCGCGCCCTCAGGCCCCGCTTCGGGTCATGGGCTTTCCTGACTTTCAATCTGTGACCGTGCAGGAGACACGGAATTTTCGGTGCATGCTTGAAGAGAAATGGACTGGATAGACTGGATACACTGCGCTGTATTCTGCGACGCTCTCCTCGGCCTAACGGCTCGATGCGGATTGTTCCGTGAGGCGGGGTAGCAACACGGTCGCCAGCCATTCGCGCTCGGCCCGCAGCAGGTGAAGCTGCTGCTCGACGGCGAGATCCACGCCAAGGCCGTGCTCGTGCCTGGGCGCCCGCTCATACGCCGCGATCAGCTCATCCAGCTTCTTGACGCGCTGGCGCAGCAGCTCGATGCGCTCCGGCTCGGCGAGATCGTCCAGGAACATCAGCGCGACACCGCCCGCAGCCGGTTGGCGGTCCGTCTCGGCCAGATTCTGTCGGAGGAGGTCGAAGTATAGTCGCTCGCCAGCGGCGGTGATGGCGTATACCTTGCGCGGAGGGCGGTTGCCTTCCTGTTCCGTATGCACGGTGATGTAGCCGCCGCGGCTAAGACGGTCCAGGATGGCGTAGGCGGTCGGCTTCTTCATATCGGTGACGCGGCCAAGCGTCCGCTCGATGAACTCATTGATCTGATAACCGTGCTGGCTTTGCACTTTGAGCATACCCAGCAAAAGCAACGCTCGCTCATCCACGCGTATCCCCTCCTCACACCGAAACCTGGGCGGCCCCGCCCACGTTTTGGTCAGCTTCATTTAATCACACTTGACTAATTGGCGCAAGCGCCGTATATTCTCTGTAGTCATTCGTGACTAAACACATGTGATTAAGCACGTCGTGAGACGTGCGGGAGGCATTCACCATGCGGCAATCGTCACGTTCGCCGCTGCTTTTGATGGCTCTGACCGTCTTCATTGACCTGACGGGATTCAGCATCATCCTGCCGCTTTTGCCCTTCTGGGCAGAGAAGTTTGGTGCCAACTCGCTGCAAGTCGGTCTGATCATTACCGTCTACGCGCTGGCGCAGTTTCTCTTCACTCCACTGCTCGGCGCCCTCTCAGACCGCTACGGGCGGCGTCCGATCATTATCTGGTCGTTGCTGATCGAAGCGGCGGCGTTCGCGCTCACCGCGCTGGCAGGCACACTGCCGATGCTCTTCGCGGCTCGTTTCATTGGCGGGCTGGGGGCGTCGAACATCGGGTCAGCACAGGCTGTCGTCGCTGACGTCACGCCGCCTGAAGGACGCGCCCGCGGCATGGGCTTGATCGGGGCCGCGATTGGCATGGGCTTCGTTGTAGGACCCGCAATCGGCGGCGTGCTGGCTGGCCACGGCTCTGGTCTGCCTTTCTGGATTGCGATGGGTATCGCGCTCGTCAATGCGCTGCTCGTGCTCAGCCTCCTTCCAGAAACGCACGTGCGGCGTAAGGCGCCCGCTCTCGCGACGACACACAACCAGCATCAGGTCGCTTTCCTTGGCGGCTGGCAGCGCGCCTTGCGCTCGCCAGTGGTCGCGCGCCTCATCGCCATCACCCTAATCTTCACGCTGGCATTCACGGCGATGGAGGCGGTGTTCCCGCTCTTTACTCAGAAGATGTTTGGCTGGACCGCTATGCAAAATGGCTACATCTTCACCTTTGTTGGTGTGGTAGTCATGGTTATGCAGGGCGGCCTCGTTGGCAGGCTTGTGAAGCGCTTCGGCGAGCGCAATGTACTCATCAGCGGACTCGTGATGCTGGCGGTTGGGCTGCTGCTCTTGCCGTTCAGCTCGACACTCGCGGTGCTGCTTGTGGCGCTTGCCATTCTGAGCGCGGGCGATGGCATGGTGACGCCGACAAACTCCGCGCTGCTGTCGCTGGCAAGCCCCGCGGACGCGCAGGGCGAGACACTGGGGGTCGCGCAGGGCGTTGGTGGATTGGGCAGGATTCTTGGCCCCATCGGCGCCGGAGCACTGTTCAGTATGGGCATCGGCGCGCCCTTCGTGGCCGGCGGCGCGCTGGCGCTGTTGGCGCTGCTACTGGTGGCGCGGAAGCTAGAATTGCCTTCAACGGGTACCACTCCCGTCGAAGCCGCCGAAAACACGGATTCTCAGAGCGAGACGCTGGCTATCGCAAGCCAGAGCCGCTAATTCAGTAGAGAAAATGAGGAGACAGATGATCACACGTATCGCAAGCATGGTTCTGCGTCTGTGCGCCGTCGCCGCGCTTACACTGGGCATACTTTTCTGGACGGGCCATGCCGACAATCTCCATAACATTCACATGACCGTCGGTATGCTGCTGGTCCTTGCGCTCTGGGTCATCGCTTTCGCCCGGATGAAAACACCAGGCGGCGTAGGCGCATTGATCGCCGCGCTCACGGTCGGCGTGCTCCTGGCGCTTGTCGGTATGACACAGGAGCAGGTATTGCCAGGAGCGAATCACTGGGTCATTCAGGTTGTTCACCTGGGACTTGCGCTCGTTGCTATTGGTATCGGTGAGATGCTGGCGCGGCGTGGCGCAAAGGCCGTTCGTTTCGCTAAACAGGCGGCTTGAGCGTACGAACGCTCTAGGGGCGGCGGTGCGATCCCGAGGCGGCGGAAGGAAGTTGTCCGCTGGAGGGTCGCCGCCAGATTGCCGACGATGCGCCCGGCGGAATGCCCATGTGGCGGCGGCGCAGCGTGGCAACGCGCCAGATGGCGACGCTGACGGCGACGACCAGCGCGAGGCCGAGCAGCGTGGGCAGCTCGCTGACAGAGATGTCGAGCCAGGGCAGCGGATGGATGCGCAGCATCCACGCGCCGGCCCGCGTCTGGAGGTATGCGGCCAGGATGGTCACGCCGCCGAAGGTGGCTGTCACGATATAGAAGAGCGCCGCGATCTGGCGCTGCGACAGGCCGCCGGAGAGCAGCCGGTGGTGGATGTGGGAGCGGTCGAAGTGGAGCGGCGAGCGTCCCTGGCGCAGCCGCCGCACGATCACACGCGCCGTATCCAGAATCGGCAGGCCGAGCAGCAGCAGCATCGTGGCCAGCTTCGCGCCGCCGACATTCGCCAGCACGGCCAGCGCCAGCCCCAGGAACATCGCGCCGCTATCGCCCATGAAGAGCCGCGCCGGATGCCAGTTCAGCGGGAGAAAGCCGAGCGTCGCGCCTGCCAGCACCGCGCAGAGCAGCGCCGCCGTGTGCTGGCCCAGCAGCCAGCTTATTGCCGCCATAACCAGCGCCGTGATCGTCACGACGCCTCCGGCCAGCCCATCCAGCCCATCCACCCAATTGATCGTGTTCATCATGCCGACGATCCAAAACATCGTGAACGGGATAGCTACCCAGAGCGCCAGGAGTGTGTGTCCAGCGCTCTGCGCGATCAGCGGATTGTGAATGACCTCGATGAGCGTGCCGTGCCCAGCCGGAAACATCGCGATCAGGGCAGCCAGCGCCTGCACACCCAGGCGCGGCAGCGGCGGCAGTCCCCATATGTCGTCATACGCCATCACCGCGACGATGAGCACCGCCGCCGCGATCAGCCCGGCGTAGACGTGCAGTTCATAGTCGTTCGCCGGGCGGAATACCAGCAGCGAGACGGTGAGAAACGACACAAATATAGCGATGCCGCCCAGGCGCGGGACCGCTTTCGTATGCACACGGCGTGGCTCCGGGCGGTCCAGCACGCCAAGGCGGCGGCAGATACGCGCGACGACAATACACAGCACGCCCGTCAACGCGGCGGCCAGCACAAAGCCAGCTACCAGCGCAAACAAACTCGGATGGGTTGTCGCCAGTCCCGCCGGCATGCGCATATCCTCTGGTAGAGCACGTGGTCCACTTCCGCGCACTCATAGGGATTGTACGCTACAGGAGTCCGTGCGGTGACATCGCGGGCAAGCGCTGGGCGCGACATGGTTTGCCCGCTTGCCGATAGACACTGACCCAGATACGCTGTCTGCGTGCGGCGGCATGAGGCTATTCCTTGAGTGAGCGCAGGAAGCCGGCGTACCAGAGGCCGCTATCCTTTACAATGCGCCGCTGGGTGGGGTAATCCACGTAGACGATGCCGAACCGTTTACTGTAGCCCAGCGCCCACTCGAAGTTGTCCGTTAGCGACCAGAGGAAATAGCCCGCCAGCGGCACGCCCTGCTGAATCGCCCGCGCCATCGCCTCCAAGTGCTGTGCGAGGTACGCTTGCCGCTGTGCGTCAGGCACCGCGCCGTCGCCGTTCCAGTCATCCACGAACGCCGCGCCGTTCTCCGTCACGACCAGCGCGGGCGGTGCGTACTCTCGATGCAGATGCACCAGCAGATCGGTGAGGCCCTGCGGAAAGACCTCCCAGCCCATTTCTGTGTAGAGCGCACCCGGCACCGGCGAGACGAACTCCACTGCCGCTTGCCCATCGGCCCCGGAGCGCCCGCGAATCAGCGAGCGCGAATAGTAGTTGACCCCCAGGAAATCTAGTGGCGCCGCGATCACTTCCATGTCGCCCGCATGGAAATCGGGAGGCTGAACGCTCATGCCGGCAAAGAGCTCATCGGGATAGTGTCCGCGGAAAATGGGATCCGCGAACCAGCGGTTCTTGAAGGCATCGAGCCACGCCACCGCCCGCGCTGTCTCGGGTCGGGCATCCGCTGCATAAGCCGGCGAAAAGTCGAGGGTGATGCCCACGCGCGCCGCGGCGTCCGCCGCTCGCAAGCGGGGTACCGCCAACCCATGCGCCAGCAGGAGATTGTGCGCCACCGTCACCGCCGCCTGTTTGTCGTGCAGCCCTGGCGCGTGCTCGCCGCTCCCATAGCCAAGGTACGCGACGCACCACGGCTCGTTGAATGTGATCCATGTATGCGCCCGGTCGCCCAGGTGCCGCGCTACTACTTCGGCGTAGTCCGCGAAGGCGTGCACCGTGTCGCGATTCAGCCAGCCGCCGCGCTCGTGCAGCGCCAGCGGCAGATCCCAGTGATAGAGCGTGACGGCCGGCTGGATGCCGGCGGCCAGCAGTGTATCTACCAGCCGATCATAAAAATCCAGCCCTCGCGGATTGATCTGCCCCGTGCCTTCGGGGATCACACGCGGCCACGCCACGGAGAAGCGATACGCACCAATGCCCAGCTGGGCCATGAGCGCCACATCTTCTTCCATCTTATGATAATGATCGGTCGCGACCTCGCCCGTTTCGCCCTGATACGTTTTGCCAGGTGTCGCGGCGAATTTGTCCCAGATGGATGGACTCCGGCCATCCTCGCGCGTCGCCCCTTCCACCTGATAGGCAGACGATGCCGTGCCCCACAGAAAGTCGCGCGGAAATACGGACTTGAGGTGGGCATCAACGCTGAGGGCATTATCGAGCCGGTTGGCCGTTGTCATACAAGTATCTCCGAGTCTGTTCCAGCGGCGCGCGCCGGGGTGGCCGCGCCGTTGTCACCATAGAGGAAACAGTGCGTAAAGTGACCGCCGCCAAGCTCCGTTCGCGCGGGAAAGCGCTGGCGGCAAATATCCATCACGTGCGGGCAGCGAGTATGGAAGCGACAGCCAGTTGGTGGTGTGAGAAGGCTTGGAGGTTCTCCCTTCGCCACCACCTTCCCGTCACGCGTGCCTCCGTTGCCGGTAATGCGTTCGGGATCGGGTGCCGCGCCGATGAGCAGCTGGGTGTAGGGATGCGCGGGCTGCTGGATCACATGGTCGCTCGGGCCGCCTTCCACAAGCTGACCCGCATACATCACCAGTGTTTCATCCGCGAAGTAGCGGGCGCTCGCAATGTCGTGCGTGATGTAGAGAATCGCCAGCCGATCCTCTTCCTTTAGCTTCGCGAGCAGATTCAGGATGCCCAGCCGGATCGAAACATCCAGCATCGAGACTGGCTCATCCGCTAACAGGACTGAAGGCTGCGCCGCCAGCGCCCGCGCGATGGCGATGCGCTGTCGCTGGCCACCAGAGAGCTGGTGCGGAAACTTGTCGAGAAAGTGCTCAGTCGGCGTCAGGCTGACGCGCTCCAGTAAGGAGGCCAGCGCCGCTTCAACGTCTTCATTCGAGCGCGCGTGCCCGTAGATGCGTAGCGGGCGCGTCAAATGATAGCGCACACCGTGAACCGGGTTGAGCGACGAGAACGGATCCTGAAAGACGATCTGCACATGCCGCCGGTACGCCTTGACAGCCGCAGCGCTGCTGCCCTTGACCGGCTCGCCCCGGTAGCGAATCTCGCCGCCACTCGGCAGGTATAGCTGCGCCAGCATACGTGCCACGGTGGTCTTGCCGCTGCCGCTCTCCCCCACCAGCGCCGTCACCCGTCCCGGATGAAGCTCCAGCGAGACATCTTCGACAGCATGCACCGCGCGTGGGGGGCCGAAGATGTGGCGTCCCAGGGAGAATTCCTTACGCAGATGAACCGCTTCGAGGATAGCGGACGCATCCGGCGTGGTGCTGGCGACTACGCTATCTGGCTCAGGCGCGGTGCTGCTGGGATGTGGCGTGGTCATAATAAGGCGTCTCCCTTCGCACCTGTCGCCAGCGGCTCCTGCTGCTCTGTGCTGGCCTCTTCTGCCGCGCCGAGCGTGTCATTCACAGTATCCGTGCCGATCAGATCCAGTGGCGGTCCAGCGGGATTGATTGCATCGTCGTAGAGATGACAGGCGACCAGACACCCATCGCCGCCCCCCGGCTCCGCGCGCAACGTGGGCAGCATCTCGCGGCAGGCGGGCAGCGTGTACGCACACCGTGGATGAAAGGCACAGCCCGGCGGCAGCATACGCAGGTCGGGCGGCGAGCCAGGAATGCCGATCATCGTCTTGCGTGGCCCGCGCAGCGAGGGGAACGAGTGGAGCAGTCCGTGGGTGTAGGGATGCCTCGCGTGCCGGTAAATGCTCGCTCCATCGGCCATCTCCACCATGCGCCCCGCGTACATGATAGCGACGCGGTCGGCGATTTCCAGCAAGAGCGAGAGATCGTGCGTAATGAAGATCACCGAGAAGCCAAGCTCGTCACGCAACCCGATCAGCTCGGCCAGAATCTCCCGCTGCACCACCACATCCAGCGCGGTCGTTGGCTCGTCCAGAATGATCACTTCAGGATTGAGCGCCAGGGCAATGGCGATCACGGCGCGCTGGCGCATGCCGCCGCTCAG
The DNA here is from genome assembly GCA_035310125.1 of Ktedonobacterales bacterium. GTDB lineage: Bacteria > Chloroflexota > Ktedonobacteria > Ktedonobacterales > JADMIN01 > DATGEP01. The sequence goes on along the minus strand of DATGEP010000006.1, from coordinate 13,135 downwards.
CTCGTGCGGAAAGCTGCTCAGACGATCTGGGGCAATACCCACGAGCCGCACCAGCTCGTAGGCGCGATCCTCCCGCTCGCGCTTGTTCATCTTGGGGTAGTGTGCCCGTAGCACGTCCATGATCTGGGCGCGAACGGAAAGGACGGGATTGAGCGCGTTCATGGCGCTCTGAAACACAAAAGAGAGCGTGCGCCAGCGAAATGTCCGCAGCTGAGCGGATGTAAGTGTCAATACATCTACCGTCTCATTTGCGTCGAGGTCTACCCCCTCCACAGTCAAGCCTTCCGCTTTGCGCGCGCCCGGTCTTGGGGTGTAGAGCACCTGCCCGCCTGTAATTACCGCTGGCGGCTTGATGAGTCGGGCGATTGCGTAGGCCAGCGTGGACTTGCCGCTGCCGCTCTCGCCAGCCAGCCCGAGAATCTGCCCGCGCTCCAGCGTGAAGCTGACATCCTCCACGGCATGCACCGCCCCGGAATCCGCCGCGTACTCAACGCTGACGTGCCGCACGTCCAGCACTACATTTGAACCCATATGTGCCTCCCTCACACCCGCGCCTTCGTGCGCAGGCGGGGGTTGGTAATCTCGTCAATGCCGAAATTGATGAACGCGAGCCCCGCGCCGAGGACCGCCATGCAGAAACCTGGCGGCACCACCCACCACCACGCGCCGACCAGCAGCGCGTTGTCATTGGTGGCCCAGAAGAGCATGTTGCCCCAGCTATTCACCGTCACATCGCCCAGCCCGATGAACTCCAGCCCCATCTCGGCCAGGATGGCGTAGATAATGGTGAAGATAAGGCTGGACATGACGATGGCGATCTCATTAGGCAAAATCTCCGCGAACATGATTCGTAGCGGCCCCTCGCCACTGGCACGCGCTGCCTCCACGAAGTCGCGCTTGCGCAGCGAGAGGGTCTGCGCCCGCAGCACGCGCGCTCCCCATGCCCAGCCCGTCAGCGTGATGACCGCCGCCAGCGGTAACGGCCCCTTCGTCGTGAGATAGCTCGTCAGCACAATCGCTAACGGCAACGCCGGAATGACCAGAAAAACATTGGTGAGCACGGAGAGCGTTTCATCCGCGACGCCACCGAAGTAGGCCGCGCTGATGCCCACGACGACGGAGAGCAGCGTCGCCGCGATGCCAACGGCGAATCCAACCAGAATTGTGACACGAGTGCCGAGCACAACCTGGAGGAACACATCCTGGCCTGTCTGTGTCGTACCGAGCCAGTGCTGCGCGGAAGGCGCGGCGAGCGCATCCGGGCTGAAAGCTTCTGGGTCCCCGTGCAGGAACACTGGCGCGAAAATCGCCACCAGCACGTAGCACCCGACAATAACCAGTCCGATGCGGATGGGTGTGGAGCGCAGGAACGAGCCATCAAGCAGCGGCAGCGCCTTGCGCAGCGCCGCTGGCTTCGGCACGCCGCCCGCGCCGCCGCCACGCCGGTTGCGTGAGACAACCGAAGTCGTCGCCATCACCAGCCTACCTTTCCTGCCGCGTGCGCGGATCGAGGACGACGTAGAGAATGTCGGCGAAGAAATTCGCCCCAAGCACCGCGATGGCGATGACCAGGAAGACGGCTTGCATCAGTGGGTAATCGCTGTTCTGCACAGCCTGGAGCAGCACGAAGCCCAGACCGGGATAGCTGAAGACGATCTCGGTGAGCAGCGCACCACTCACCACAAAGCCGAGCGAAATGGCGAACCCGGTGATATTTGGCAAAATGGCGTTGCGGGCGGCATAGACGAGCATCACGCGCTGGTCGGAAAGACCTTTCGCCTCCGCCATGACGACATAGTCTTCGGCGAGCGAAGTGAGCATGGCGTTACGCATGCCAAGCATCCACCCAGCGACAGAGCTGACGACGATGGTGAGCGCCGGCAGCAGCGCATGCTGGACCGCGTTGAGCAGAAAGTCGCCGCTGAAGCCTGGTGTCAACGACAGGTCATAGGCGCCGGAGAGCGGAAAGACCTTGTATTCGAAGCCGAACAGGTAGAGGGCGATGAGGGCGAGCCAGAAGTACGGGATCGCGGAGAGGAACGTCAGCGACGGCGCCAGCGTCCTGTCAAGCCAGGAACCACGCTTCCAGGCCGCAAGGATGCCGAGAAATGTTCCCAGCATGAAGCTGATGACCGCCGACGTGCCGACAAGCACGAGGGTCCACGGAAGGCTCTGGGAGATGACCTGACTTACCGGAGAGGGATAGTAGGAGATCGAGAGGCCCATGTTACCATGCACAAGGTCGCGCAGATAGTGGCCGTACTGCACCCAGAGGTTATCGTTGGTAATACCGAACTGGAGGCGAAGCGCGTTGATCGCCCGTGGGTCTACGTGTCCCTGCAAGTGCGCGATGAACAGCCCGACGGGATCGCCAGGCATGAGCCGGGGAATGAGAAAGTTCAGGGTGAGCGCGGCCCATAACGCCACCAGATAGAAGCCCAAGCGGCGGAGCAGGTAGCGCATCCGATGCTCCTTTGCCGGAATTGCCACGCCTGGCATAGTGACCGAGAATCGCGTGCCTCGACTATACCAGAGTTGGCCAAGTGGAGTGGTCTTTGTTGGCGTCTCTGGACGGATACCCCTCCCTCGGACCCCCCTCCCCGTGAGGAGAGGGGCAAGAGGTAAGGACTCGCTGGGACTCTAGGCCGGCTTGAGGTTCAAGACAACGATCTCATTGTCGGGGGCCGTATACGGCGAGGGCATCGCATACGGATTGCTCTGGTCGGGCCAGCCCGTCACATGGGTCGTGCTGTACTCGTACCAGGTTGCGCCCTCCACCAGCGGGATCGAGGGCATCTGCTCGACCATGATCTTCTCGATGCCGTAGATCGCCTGCTGCTGTGTCGCCTGATCGGTGGTATTGGCGTACTGGTTCAGCAGCGTGTCGGTGGCCGGGTCAGTCCAGCGCTCGAAGTTCGATGCCGCCTGCTTGCCAATCGGCGCTGAGTTCGCACCGAGCAGCAGCGAGGCGTACAAGTAGTACGGCGTGGGGCCAGCATTCGTCCACGAGATGGCCGTGTCGAAGGAGCCTTGCTGGAGTGCGCTGAAATACTGGTTGAACGACAACGCATTCACGGTGGCGTCAATGCCCGCCGCCTGGAAGTTCTTTGCCATGATCTGGCAGGCGGTTACCCAGTCCGTCCAGCCCGTCACCACGTTGATCTGGAAGGAGAGTTTCTTGCCATTGGCGCTGGCGTAAATACCATCGCTGCCCTTGGTGAAACCGGCGCTCTGCAGCAGTTGGTCCGCCTTGGCTGGATCGGCGGCGCCAAAGGTCGTGTTCGCGTAATCGGATGAGAGGAACTGCTTGTTCGCCGGCAGCACAAGCGCCGTCGGGCTGGCGACCGGCTCATAGGTGGACTCAGCGGTGTTGGAGATGTCGGTACGGTCAATCGCCGCGCTCAGCGCCTGGCGCACCGCGACCTGATTGTAGGGTGCCTTCGCCGTGTTGACGTAGAGCATGACGACGTTAGCGGGCGGGAACCAGTAGTGATTGTGCGCGGAGTCGCGCTGCACGAATGTCTTGTCAATGTTGGGGGTGAAGAGGCCGGTCCAGTCCACCTGCCCGCTGGACAGCAGCAGATCCGCGCTGGTGTTCGAGGTATACGCCGGATAGCGGATTTCACTGATGGCTGGCTTGCCCGCCTGCCAGTAGCTCGTGTTCTTGTCGAGCACATAGAGCTGCGGCGAGAAGGACTTCAACACGAACGGACCCGTGCCGACCGGCTTGTCATTGGTGTAGGTGGTCGGGTCAACGCTCGACCAGAGATGCTGCGGCACGATGTAGGTCTGTCCCGCGAGATACCACAGTAGTGGCCCCGCCGGTTTAGCAAAAGTCACCGTTACGGTGTTGGCATCGGGATTGGCGACATTGGTGATGGCCTGCCACAGCGCACCGGAATCCAGTGCGGGATACCTGTGCAGGAGGTTGAGCGTGAAGACGACGTCATTGCTGGTAAACGCCTGACCATCGGACCACTTGACGCCTTGTTGCAAGTTGAACGTCACGGTTGTGCCGTCGCTGTTCCAGGAATATTTGGATGCCAGCCACGGTTTGACGCTTCCATCTTCACGATTGAAGAACAGCAGGGTCTCATAGATCATACCCTGGGCGCCGCAATTGACTCCACCGGCGAATGGGTTGAAATTGCTGGTCCAGGAGCCTTTGGGGCTACACACGATGTTGATGACACTATTCGACTTGTTACCGGAGCTTGCGCTGCTGGTGCCACATCCGGCGACGGCGATGACCAGAGCAGTCGCTGACAGCAGAAGAACGAGAGTGCGCGATATCCGGGATACCATCTCGGACCTCCTCCATTGGACGGAACGACCTTCGTGGGATTCGCGTGGGACTACTCGGATACGCTCGGCTCCCGCCACGGGAACGAGCGGCCCATCAGTGGGCAAAAAGGCAAAAGGATACCCTCCGGCACTAGGGGCCGGCTCCAACCAGGCGCTGATAGACTACCGTGAAAGAGCTGCTGCGCCCGCAAAGAGCGCGAAAACGGGAATCCTACGCAGAGACCACCACACCGCGCGTGGCGCCGCAGGATTCTCTGACAATAAGGCGCGACGGGATCTGGACTCGGACGGGATTGGACTCGGGATGCTCCGTGGACGGCACTGGTGCGGCGCCAGCAAACCGGTGCGCCGCGATAGGCCGGGGCGCGTCTACCAGCGACAGCAGCATGCGTATCGCCGTCTGCCCCATTTCAAAGAATGGCTGGCGCACAGTCGTGAGTGCGGGGCGAATATGGGCCGATGAAGCAATGTCGTCGAACCCGGCGACGGCAAGGTCCTCTGGAATGCGTAAGCCTCGCTCTTCCGCTGCCGCCAAAACGCCATACGCCATCTCATCGTTGGCGGCGAAAATCGCCGTTGGGCGCTCTGGCAGCGCAAGCAGCTTTTCCGCACAGACACGCCCGCTCGGTGGCTTGAAATCTCCCTCTTCAAGAAGGCTTGGCTCCAGGGCGATGCCGGCTTCTGTGAGCGCATCGCGATAACCCGCGTAGCGATCCTTAGAGACTTGGAACGCGGACGGCCCCTGGATATGCGCGATGCGGCGATGCCCTCGATTGAGCAGGTGGCGCACCACGGCATACGCGCCAGCGCGGTTATCCGTGCCTACCCAGGGCGCGCGCGTGGTGGCGCCCTGGTCATCAATCATGACGACGGGAAAGCCCTGATCGTGCAGCCAGTTCAGGTGTTCGGTAGATTGGCCGGGAAAGACGGCGAGCAGGCCAGAGGTCAGTTTCGCCGCCAGAATACGATCAATGACGGCGCTGCGGTCCTGCCTCTGGCTCATTGTATACAGCACCAGCTCGTAGGCCGTCTGCTCCACCAGCTCGCCAATACCGCGCATGACCTCCGGCATGAGCGGCCATGTCAGTGAAGGAATTAATATGCCCAGCAGACGCGAGCGCCCGCCCGCCAAACCAGAGGCAACGATGCTGGGAACGAATCCGTATTCCTCCACCAAACGCAGGATGCGCTCCCGCGTCTCGGGGTCCACATCGGGCTTCTCGTTGAGAACGCGAGAGACGGTGGCTTTCGAGACACCAGCCAGCCGGGCAATGTCTGTAATTGTCACCTTCGCCGCCATGTCCCCCCTCACAATCTTTTCTCTCTCCCGCAACCACCGCCCAGTGTCCGTAACCGGTCTCGTAACCGTTTCCGTAACCGGTTACAGGAAGTATACTGACGCACCTTGTGTGTGTCAAGTGGGGTGCGAAACTCACGTGCGATGGGGTGAGTGATGCTGCCCACGCGACACATCGAGGGTCGCCGCGCGGTGCGGCTCTTTTCCTATGCGCACGTCGCTGAAGGTGCGATGCGGCGCGGGGAACTTGTTCGCTGGCAACGCCGCAATTGAGATTATCCTGTGATAGATTCGTGGCGGGCATTATCGGTTGGAAGTATGGCTCAGAGAGTCGCGAGGAGTGCCGAGATGAACGTCAACACGAACAGTCGCGTTTTCGCCACCACCAGCCCCCAGGGCTTGCGCCAGGATCTCCCGCCCATGCGTCTCTGGCACAAGGCGAAGCAGCTTGGCATCTGGAATCCGCGCGACATTGACTTCACACAGGATGCCAAAGACTGGCAGGGACTTAACGACCGCCAGCGCGAGGCGCTTGAGCGTCAGAGCGCGCTGTTCCTTGCTGGCGAAGAGTCCGTCACTCTGGACCTGCTGCCGCTCATCATGGTGATCGCGCGCGAGGGCCGTATCGAAGAGGAGATGTATCTCACCTCGTTCCTGTGGGAAGAAGCCAAGCATGTCGAAGGCTTCCGCCGGTTCTTCGATGAGGTGGCGCTGGATCAGACCGACCTCGCTCGCTATCACGGTCCCAACTATCGCCGCATCTTCTATGAAGAGCTACCCACCGCGATGAATCGCCTGCTTACCGACCCATCGCCCGTCGCGCAAGTGCGCGCTTCTGTCACCTATAACATGATCGTCGAGGGTGTGCTCGCCGAGACCGGCTACTATGGATATCACCGCACCCTCACCGAGAATAATCTGCTGCCTGGCATGCAACAGTTCGTTGGATTGCTCAAGCGCGACGAATCGCGCCACATCGCTTTCGCGGTCTATTTCCTCTCCCGGCTCATGGCCGAACACGGCGACATCGTCTGGGAGGCGTTGCAGGAGCGTATGAACGAGCTGCTGCCGCTCACACTGGGTGTCGTCAACGACAGCTATGATGCCAACGAAGAGGGCGGTGAGCTGCCCTTCGACGTGTCCCGCGAGGAGGTTCTCGCCTACGCGATGACGCAGTACCAGAAGCGTATGGATCGTATCGAGCGCGCCCGCGGCCAGACACTGGACGAGGTGTACCGCATCGCGAATACGATGGACGAGCTGCAAGCCTGATCGCTCACCTGTCATCCAGCGCGCACGCAATCTCCCGCTGAACAGCCTCATCCGTCTCGCCGTCTCGCGCCGTCTCTAACGCGGCGCGAGCCACCGCACCACCGATACGCCCCAGCGCCCATGCCGCATGGCCGCGCACCAGCGGCTCCGCATCCTCACGCAGCGCCCGCGCCAGCGCCGGCACCGCCGCCGGATCGCCGAGATTGCCCAGCGCCACACAGACGTTGCGCAACAGCCCACGCCGTTTCGCCCGCTTGACAGGACTATGCCTGAAGCGCTCGCGGAATCCCTCCTCATCCAGCGCCAGCAGCGGGATCAGCGCTGGACTGGATGCCTCCGTCGTGCGCGGCTGAAACTCCAGGCGTTTGCCCCGCGCGCTGGCGCCGAGCTCGCCAGCCTCGCGTAGCCGCGACTCCGCTATTTGGTTCACCGGGCAGACCTCCTGGCACACGTCGCAGCCGAAGATGTGCGCCCCAATCAGGGGCCGTAGCTCCAGTGGGATCGCTCCTCGCAGCTCGATGGTGAGATACGAGATGCAGCGCCGGTTATCCAGCACATACGGTGCGACAAACGCACCGGTTGGGCAGGCGTGCAGGCACACTTCGCAGCGCCCACAGCTTGCGCCCAGTGGCGGGTCCGGTTCCAGCTCCAGGCTCGTCACCAGCTCGGAGAGGAACACCCACGATCCCCATCCTTTCGTCAGGATGTTTGTGTTCTTGCCGTACCAGCCCAGCCCCGAACGCTGCGCCACCGCACGATCCACCATGCGCCCCGTATCTACGAAGACAATCGTCTTCTCCTCGCCCGGCGGCGCCAGCGACCGCACATAGTCCGCCAGCGTGTCCAGCCGCTGGCGAATTACCTCATGGTAATCGTCGCCCCAGGCGTAGCAGGAGACGCGCCCATGCGGATCACCCGGCGTCGAGAGGTCGCGCGGCGCGTCGGCGAGATAGAATGTGCCGAGCGCGAGCACCGAGCGCGCCCCCGGATGCAGCGCGCGCGGATTGGCGGACACCTCCGCCCGCGCCTCGGTGAACCAATCCAGCCCATCCATCAGCCCGGCACGGATGCGCTCCTTCAATGCCGCCTCCGCTTCCGGAAATGGCTCCGCTGACGTTACACGCACCAGATCGAATCCCAGCGCGTGCGCCCGCTCTTTGACGTTTTCAGTGAGTCCCATAGTCCACAGTATACGCCGCGCGTCCGTGTGTGGCGTATACTGTGGGAGCCGTCAAATGACCACACCTCAAACCGCACAATATGTCGTTTCGTACCAGCCGGATTGCGCTTCGCCGGAGAACTCTCTATACTGCCGTCAAGAGGCCGGCACGGAGTTGCTCAGGCAGGATTGGGGGCAGCAGGTACCATGAAAGATCCGAAACGCCACAAAGAGTTGGCGGAGATTGTGGCGCGGCGGCGCCAGGAGCTTGGCGACCGGACGGACATCAGCCAGACCATGCGCAAGCTCTCGGCATCCAGTAGCCGCAATGCAATCGGCCCCAGAGCAGTGCCACGTAAGACGTTGCTCACGATGCTCGCCGGAGGGCTAGCCGCCGTTGCCTTGGTTGCCTGCGTCGTCACCGCCATCGCCGTGACTGCGGGTGGCCTCTGGTTCCAGAGCCAGCTCAACGATCCGGGAACCACCGTTCAGAAGTTTTATACCGCCCTGCATCAACAGGACTACCCCGAGGCGTATTCGCTCTTCTCCACTAATCTGAAGTCACACCTGTCACAAAACAAATTTACCGACCAGTACAGCAGCCTCGATCAGATCAAGGGCATTGTGGACACCTACCCTGTCCTCAAGAGCACGAGCGGCAACACGACAGCGACGATTACTGTTGCCGTCGTGCGCCGGGGCGACGTAACTGTGGCGCAGGTGGAGACGATTAGTCTCGTGAAAGAGGGCAGCGACTGGCACATAGATGCCATCACCGACGCTGGGTCTGTGGCCGCGCCGTCGCCCACATCCTAAGTGGTGCATCGGGCACGTGCAGGCGACGGAAGGGAGCCGCGCGATACCAGCCTTGGCGCGGTGCAGGCGCCAGCCGCATGAGCGCGTCCCGCTCGCTGGCTGAGGGCGCCAGGATCGGCCCCGTTGACCCAGGCGCATGCGGCACCGCCTCATCCGCGATGCCTCCGCCTCGCACACGCTTGCCGGATGCACCACGTAGTCTACAGCCCGATCAACGATGCCCTTCTCCCAGAGCGAGTGGAGAAGGGCATTTCGTTAGCCGTCCATGTCGTCCATATCAAGTCGCGCTCAGCCGGCGTGCCCGGAACACGGCGCCTCATTCGCCGCGTACAGCCAGAGCCGCGTATATCTCGCGAGATAAGCCTACCGGCAACGCCGCTATTCGCCGCATCTCCACAAACCCCGCCACGCCCGCCAAATACTCAAATGACTCGTAGTTGACGGGATATCGTACCCGCAGACTCCCCTTGCGCACCTCATGATCCACAAGGATGAGACGCCCCCCATGCGGCTTGAGGAATTCGCGCAGGTGGCGGAGCACGCCTTGCTGCCGCTCCAGCTTCACCTGATGTAGCACGTTCACCACTACCATGCCATCGAGCGGCGGCAGATCTACTGGCTGCATGTAATCTGCTCGAACACAGTGGATGTGTATCGCTGGCGCGCGCCTGGCCAGATCACGCCGCACCTTCTCGAGGGCGCGCTCGCTCTTCTCCACAACATAGATTTCAGCGTCGGGGCCCACGAGCTTGGAGAGCGCAACCGCAAACTCGCCCGTATCAGAGCCAATGATGGTCCAGATACCGCCCGGACGCAAGATTCCCGGCGCGAGGAGGTCGTGTTCGCCACTCACAGCCAGCCTCTCTTTCGCTCGCACGCTCGTGCCGGAATGCGCCGTGCCGCTCCGGGTGAGCCAGCGGGCGACATCAGTATATCAACTTGTGAAGCGGAACGTGCCGAGCATCGTCTTGAAGACACCCGAATCGATTTGAGCGAAGGCCGACGTGCTGGCAGTTAGGACGACGGCATACCCATGACTCGCGTGATGGGTCGCAAGTATCGCCATGTGCAGTGTCACGCCGTTGCTGGTTGTCACGCTGTAATCACGGCGCGTCCAGCTTTCGCCGCCGATGTTCACCGTCACATCATTACCGATCTGCGAAAACTTCATGCCACTTTGTGTCGCTCCATTGACCTCACTGGCAATGATTTGCGTATCGCTCAGCGGATTGAGCGCCGCAGCCGCTTCTATGCCCACCTCTGCTGGCGGACTCGCCTGCTGAAACGTATCGAGATAGTCGTATCCGCCGCTGGAGTTATTAGTGTTCTGAATAGTCCACGCCGCGGGATACTCGATGGCATACTTCGCGTTTGTGCTCACAAACAGTTTGTAATTGGGCAGCGCCGTCGGTGTGGGGCCGGGCGTATATGTCGCGAAGATCGGTGTGGAAGCGCCGCCTCCGCCGCCACGATGTAGCAGCGCCAGAAGCTTTCCGCGTGCCAGGAATCCGCCACCAGCCAGAACCACCACCACCAGGAGCGAAAGCACCGCCGCAATCAACCCGCCGCGCCCACGCTTCTTTGCTGGTACGGCTTTCCCTCCCGGCGCATACCCCGCGCCAGGAGGCGCCCATGAATTCGGGTCTGCTCCCGGTGCCCATGCTTCATTGCCCCAGCCCTGCGCGTTCGGTTGGCCCATCGCGGGCGCGTTGAATCCGCCAGCGTTCCGGCCCTCATACTGGTCCCAGCCGCCGCCATAGCCCTGCTGGTCTGCCGCGTCCGTGCCGCGACCGCCGCGTGACTGATTCGCACCTCGGTCATGCCGATTCGTACGGTTGTCATAGGTCGCGGCATACTCCGCGCTCTCGTCTTCACCATACGCGCCGTAGCTGCCGCCCCGCTCCTGTCCGTACCGCGTGCGCGGATCCGCTGCCGCATCCCGTTGTCCACGTCCGTACCCATCGTAGCGCCGCTCATCGCGGGAAGCGCGTCCCGCGCGCGGGTCCTCCCACGCTCCATCTCTCCCGCCACGCGCCGATCCGCCATCTCGGTCGTAGACGCGAGCGCGAGACTCGTCTTGCCGGGGGTGTACGCGTGACTGCCGGCGCTGATCCGCCACGGCGTCATACTCGGCGGAATCGGGATCGAAGCGCGGCAGATAGCGTGGGTTGGCGCGGTCGCGCGGATTGTAGTCATCGTATTCATACTCGGCATCGTCGTGGCTCTGGCCCTCATTGGCGCCACGTCCGCGCTCCGTGGAACGGCCAGCGGACGATGCCCCGCGCAAGCCGCGCGGCGCGCGCGGATCATCCATGGGATCGCGGGATCGCGACTCATCGCGCGATGGCAGGCGCGAGCCACTCGCACGCTGTGGCGAGCGGCCATCGCCCCGGCCCCGCGGCTCAGCTCCGTCCGGCCGGTAGTAGTCGTCCCGGCTCCGCTCGCGCGAGCCGTAGCGATCGGACTGACCATCATAGTCCGGCTCGGCGGACCAGCCATCCTCGTCGGGCGAGCGACCTCCGCGCGATCCACTCCCGGCAGGAGGGCGCTGCTCACGCTCGCCGCCCGCGCGGTCGCGTCCGGCGAATCCACTTCGTTCAGCGGGCGCGTCGTATTCCGGTTCACCGTCTTGGATGAGCTTCGCGCCACAGTAGACGCAAAGCTTCTGCCCCGGCTTGATGCGTACTCCGCACTGCCAGCACTGCATATCTCTCACGCACGTGCTCGTTCCGGCCAAAGCGAAGCGCCACATAGCGCTTCCGTCGCCCTCACGCGGCCCGCGCGACTCCTTCCCCGCTTACTATATTTTGCTGATTGCTACACATCTGCGCCCATACGTACGCACCGCAATACAAAGCCCGACCATCTATCAGCCTGGAGGGCAGCGCCAGTATAGCATAGTTCGCGCTCCCAGAATAGAATATAGGCTTGATTCTTGGGAGCTACTCCCTCTCTCCTACCATTGTCTGTGTCTCCGCTGGCAGGGCGAACGCGGATGCTTCCAGGGGGCCATATGCCGTGAAAACCTGGCGCTCCGTCAACGGATAGCGGTCCAGCACACGTCGCACATCCTCCAACGTGACGCGCTCGATCTCCGCCATCTCTTCCTCGATGGTGCGCAGCCGGTGTTCCGCGTACCAGGTGTACGTTAAATCGCGCATGCGGCTGAACGCCGACTCGCCATCCAGCACCACATGGCTCACCAGCTTATCCTTCGCTCGGCGCAGCTCGTCCTCCCGCACGCCATCCTCCTGTAAGCCTTTCAGCTCCGCTCGTGCCAGCTCCAGGACCGCGGGCGCGTGCTCCGGTGACGTGTTGATCCACGTCACGACCATTCCTGTCTGATCATACGGAGCCATCGAGGCCGACGCCGTCTCCGCCAGCCCCTTCTGAAAGATGTTCCAGAAGTAGCGCGAACCCGTGCCGTCACCCAGCACCATGCTCGCCAGGTACGCCGCATAGAAGTCTTTATCTTGCATGCTTACCCACGGCGATGCGACGCCCATAATCTGCTGCTTCTGTTGCGGCTTCACCAGCACCCGCGCGCTCGCCGCCTCCGGCGCGATTGGCTGCGCCTGGCGCCCAGACTCGCCCGTTCCCCAGTCCCCGCAGTAGCGGGCGACCAGTTCCACCACACGCGGCCACTCGAAATTGCCCGCGATGGCAAACGTTAAATTATTCGCCGCGTAGCGCTTCTCCCAGTACGCTCGCATCTGTTCCACGGTCATATCGCGGATGCTCTCCTTCGTCCCCAGCACTTCATGCGCCAGCGACGTGCCCGCGAAAAACGTCGTCATCAGCTTGCGATACGCCTGATTCGACGGCTGATCCTCCGAGCGCGCGATCTCTTCGAGAATGACATTACGCTCCATGCTGAAGTCGCCAGCGTCCAGCCGCGGGCGCATCATATCGCTCAGCAGCTCCACCGCGTCTGGCAGATACTCGCGCAGCACCCGCGCATAGTACATCGTCTCCTCGACGGACGTAAACGCATTGTTCTCCGCGCCCATCTTATTGAAATCCAGTGTGATCTGTTCGGTATCCCGCTTCGCCGTTCCCTTGAAAACCATATGCTCCAGAAAGTGGGAGACGCCCCACAGCGCCTGATCGTGTTCGTCCCGCGCGCCGGTGCGTGCCTCGAAGCACACGGAGATAGACTCCAGATCGGGCATGCGCTGCCCCAGCAGTTGCAGGCCATTGGGAAGCTGGTGTGTATAAAATTCCGCGCTCGTCGCGCGGGAAACCGGAAGCGGAGATGCCATGCGATATCCTCGTCTTTCTGGGAT
>DATGEP010000005.1:0-10303 GCA_035310125.1 Ktedonobacterales bacterium | reverse complement strand
AGCGATGTTGCGCCGGTGAGCGCCTGTGCGAGCGCCTGGAAGCCAGCGACACAGGCGAAGTAGACCAGCGCCAAGACTGCCGTGAGCGAGCCATAGACGAGCGTGCGGTTGATGAGACGGTCCATCTCCCACAATCCAGAGCGCAGGATAGCGATGCCGATAGAGACGGGGATGAGACAGAGCAGCGCAGCCATGGCGGTTTGGACCAGCAGGATGCCAGGCGCAGTGGTGGGTCCCCCTGGGCCGAGCACGATATTTGAAAAGCCGGACACGGCAAGGAATCCACCCATCCCTGCCGCGAATCCAAGCACCACCCACTTCGTTTGCTGGCGCTGCACGGACGTTGATATCCGTCGGTAGCGATACACTTGGCTACAGATCAGCGCGACAAAGAAGACGACAAACGGAAGCGTTCCTCCAACCAGCGCCTGTAAAGATGGATATGGAACGAGTGACGCCAGGCTCCCCAAAACCCAGGCGAGCGCCACCCAGCGAAACCAGATGGGAGCGAAGTGGCCGCTGGGAAACAGGCAGAAGAACGCATAGAACGCCAGCGTTCCCATATTGAGCGCCAGGCCGACTGGAAGCGCCCACGTCCCGTTGCCGATGGGGAGCACGTTCAGCGCACCAAACACCGTGGCCGCGCCGAAAATGAGCAACGTGTACGCGCCGAGCATCGCCATCCGGTCGTCGGGCCGTCGCCAGAATATCACCGCCGCCATTGCTGCATATACCAGGGCCCCTATCGAGTAGACGGCCACGCCGTAGACGGCGTAAACGTCGAGCGACAGCCCCGACGCCTGGAAGCCGGCAAGCTGGGCCGGAATGAGCTGATAGTTGACACACACGTTGCTCTGCGCACATGCGAGGTGAAACTGGTGGAACAACACCGGAGTGGCGTACACATCCAGCCCCATGATCACGAATGCCACCGCGATCCACCCGGCGCGCGCCAGCAGCAGCCAGCGCTCGCGCAGCCGCGTGTCAGACGTGCCCGGCGGGGTAGAGTCGAAGGCGGTGGTCGCGTTCACTGCGCACCTCCTGGTGTGTGCGGCTCACCATGCGCCGGTGCCGTTCTCGGTGCGTCCCCGGCTGAGAAGGAGGTCGCCGCGACTGACGACAGCAAGACATGCGCGGCGCCGATGACGGCAGTGCAGACGAGCAGCACGAGCCAGGCGAGCACCGCGGAAGCGTGTCGAATCATCGAGCCAACTCCCCTTCCGTGTGATTTGCGCCTGCCGCGCTCGCAGTGTCATCGCCCGCATGCGTGCTGGCAGATGGCGCCGAGTCCCCGGCAATCTCTGGAATTTCATGTTCATGCTCATGCCGCCCAAAGACATCCCTCAGCGCCGCGCTGGCGGCGAAGTAGCCGCAGAGGCCGTGGACGCCTCCGCCCGGCGGCGTGGACGACGAGCAGAGATAGAGGCCTTTCACCGGAGTCGCATACGGATTGGCGATGTTCGGCGTGATGATGGGCCGTGTGAAGAGTTGTGCGAGATCCGCCAACCCGCCGTTGATGTCGCCGCCGATGTAGTTCGGATTGTATCCCTCCATCTCGCTCGCTGTCATCGTGTGCCGTGCCAGGATGCGCTCGCGGAAGCCGGGCGCGAAGCGCTCGATCTGCGTCTCGATGCGCGCGGACATATCCACGTCCGAGCCATGCGGCACATGGCAGTACGCCCAGGCAGTGTGCTTCCCGGCGGGCGCCCTCGACTCGTCGAAGAGACTTTGCTGCGCCAGCAGCACGAACGGTCGCTCCAATGGCTCGCCGCGCCATACCGCCCGCTCACTTGCCGCCAGCTCAGAGAGCGTTCCGCCGATGTGAACTGTCGCGGCGCGCAGACAATCCGGATTCCGCCAGGGGATCGGGCCATCGAGCGCGAAATCAATCTTGAAGACGCCGGGGCCGTACCGGTAGCGCGCGAGTCGCTGGGCGTAGTGCGCGGGGAGCTGGTCGCGGGCTATCCCGAGCAGCTGGCGCGGAGTGACATCGGCCAAAACAGCGCGAGCTGGTGGCAGCTCGTTGAGAGAGGCGATTGGTGACCCGGTGACAATCTCACCGCCAAGGTCACGCAGGTGTGCGGCCAGGGCGTCCACGATACGCTGCGAGCCACCATGGGCCATTGGCCAGCCCACAACATGCGCCATCGTCGCCATGAGCACGCCCGCCGCCGCTGTCGGCGCCCGCTCAAGCGGGAGCATCGCATGGGCAGCGATCCCGGCGAGCAGCGCGCGCGCGGGTTCGTCCGCGAATATCCGCTCGGCCAGTCCGCGCACCGGCTGAAGCGCGTACAGGCCGAAGCGCGCCAGTGCGAGCGAATTGAATGGATGTCGCAGCTGATGCAGTGGCCGGATCGGACCAAGCGCACCGTCTACGAGGGCATCCCACTGCACAACATGAGGGGCGATGAGCCGGCGCCAGACCGCCGCGTCATGACCGAGCGTTCGGTCAAGATCGCCGAACCCTCGCTCAAGCACTGCCACTCGCCCATCCGGTAAGGGGTGGGCGAGTGGTGCGGGCGAATATATCCACTCGACGCCGTACTGTTCGAGCGGCAGCGTTTGGAAGAATGGTGAGGCGACGGCATACGGATGTATCGCGGAGCAGATGTCATGCACGAAGCCCGGCAGCGTCAACTTTTGCGATCGGCTGCCCCCACCGATGGTGTCGCTGGCTTCGTAGATAATCACGGAATGGCCGGCGCGGGCAAGCGTAATCGCGGCGGCGAGACCGTTTGGCCCCGCGCCGATCACAACGGCATCGTACGCATCGCGTGTACCCATTGCTCCGTTGCCTCCTGAGCCTGGCGCGAACGCTCCCCGCACGTTCCGAGCGCCAATTTAGCGCCCACGCCGGAACCAGCGTGTCGGCGCGGTCAACATCGTGCGTGCGGCCGCATTCTGCCAGATGTTTCGAGCTTGGGACCACTGAATTTTTGGGTCAATGCACGTCGTCTCGGTCTGTACCGGTTCATGCGCGCCAAAATGCGCGGCCAGAGCTGTGAGCGTGTGCTGCCAGAATCGGTCCTCCTGCTGGTGTCCGCCAAAGCGCAAGCCCAACTCGTAAATTGGATCGCTCGCTCGCATCAGCACCTGCGTCTGCGCCATCGTGCTGAGGTCAGCGTCGTAGGCGCTGAACGTAATCCATCCGGCGAACATGTGCCCCTGCGGCGTCATGAGGGTAAATGATTCGTCGTCGGCGTAGAGCACCAAGACACCAGTAGAGAGCGGCATGCCACCAGTCTTCAGGTTGAGGAGCGCCACCTCGCCGGGAGCGATGCCAGTGAGCGGCGCATAGAACCGGTTGCCGCGCGGCCAGAATTGCGGGAAGTTCTGCTTCCACACGGCGATGACCTCACGGGGCGTCACGTTGGCATCGGCGAGCCGGACCCGGTACGTCTTTTGCCACATCGGCCCGAAGCCTTGCAGCGGCCCAGCGATGCGGCGGCCCTCCACGTTCAGGTTCACCGCGCCGGGGGGAACCGTGCCAACTTTCAAAGTCGTGATATCCTGCGCCCAGTAGGTTGCGTCCTTTGGCTGCTCATTGCTCGATGGTGTGGACGGAATTGTCATAGCGCTTGCTCCTCCCCTGGATGATCAGCTCATGATTGGCGGCCGGCGGCTTCGAGCGCCTCAGCTTCAGAGGTGTAGATGCCGATGGCCTCATTGAGCCGCGTCAATTCGAAGATGTGCTGGTAATGCTCGCTCAGACCGTACGCTAGCAGATGCTGTTTTTGGCGGTTGGCGCGGATCAGAAATGTGACGAGCAAGCCGATACCACTGCTGTTCATGTATTCCAGCCGGGTAAAGTTCAGTATCACCGTATGCGTGGTGGGGGTGGATGCTTCGGTGTAGGCATCCATCAGTGCGGCTTCGGCGAAAGCGTTTACCTCACCGGCGATGTCAATGATGCTGGTTCTGGCAGTGACGGGGCGAACGCTCATCATCACGTTGGCTTGCGGCATGGTCTTTCCTCCTATGTCACTCTCCGACAGCAGCGGGATCGGTGGTCAGGGCGCTGGCTTCGTCGGGAAACACGCTCATGAAGTCAGCGAGGCGCGTGATGTTGAAGATCTCCACGTAGTGCTGGCTGAGGCCACAGGCGAGCAGGCGCCGGCGCGATTTGCGCGCCCGCGCGAGCAGGCTGACGATCAACGCGATGCCAGTGCTGTTGATGTAGTCCACGTCGGCGAAGTTGAGCAGAATAGTTTCTGGCGCCTCGCGCTCGGCGTCGGCATAGGCGGCATTCAGCACCTCTTCGGCAAACGCGTTGATCTCGCCGTGCAGCTCGACGATGGCGACACGTGGGCGATGGTGCCGGACGTTCGCCTCAAGCATTCTGGCTGGCATTGGTGCCCCCTTCTAGAGACATGAGAAGGTCCAGGGTATGGTGTGTCTCATCACCGGTCACGCGCATTTCGTCAACGAGCCGCTCGATGAGAAACAGCCCCCAGCCGCGCGGCGACTGAAGTCCGGCGAGCTTGGCCTCCAGATCTGGCGTCTGGCTTTCAGGGAGCTCGAAGTGGCCGCCCTCATTCGTAATCCGCACTGAGATATACGTTTCCGAGGCGCGCACCTGGATGAAGACGGGCAGGTCAGGATCGTAGTGGTTGCCGTGCTCCATGGCGTTCATCGTCGCCTCGCCGACAGCGGTCTGGAGGTCTGCCAGACGTTGGTCTGGAAGCGGAAGGTTTCGCACGGTTTCCGCCAGTCGCCGGATGACCTGGCGCTCGTTGCCCGGCTCACTGCGAACCGTCCATTCGTCGAGCATGCGCCACTGCTGATCATCGGGCGGGTTTTCCGCTGGGGTTGCGGATGCGTTCGTACTCATGCTATGTCCATAGCCTTCTGCTCGCTGGAGCGTGACGAGAGTGACGTCATCTTCTTGTTCCCACTCAGCGCCGGTGAACTCCGCCAGCTCGTTGAGCAGATAATCAATGAGCGATGTTGTGTTGTGGATCCTGACAAGCTCAGCGAGATGTGGGAAGCCAAACATCTCGCGCTCCGGGTTATGGGCCTCGACAAGGCCGTCGCTGTAAAACAGGACGCTGTCGCCGGGAGCGAGCATGGTCTCTTTGTCCTCATAGGACATCCCAGGCATAAGGCCAAGCGGCATGCCCGTTGCGCGCAGCTCGCGAACAGTGTCCCCGTGCTGTTGGTAGGGCAGATCGTGGCCGGCGTTGGCGTAGCACAGCCTACCAGTCGCGGGATCCAGGATAGCGTAGAGACAGGTGACGAACATCTTCGGCGGAATGTCCGGGTGCAGTAGGTCGTTGGCGCGCTCCAAGACCGCGCCCGGCGAGCGATCGCTGTGAGCGGCGGAGCGCAAGATGCTACGCGTGGTCGCCATCACGAGCGCCGCTGGCACGCCCTTGTCAGTCACGTCGCCAATGATGATACCCAACCGGCCATCCTCGAAGTACAGAAAGTCGTAAAAGTCGCCGCCTACCGCACGGGCAGGCTGATAGTAGGCCGCGAGCTGCCAGCCAGGAATCGCGGGGAGGTCGCGTGGGAGCAGCGTTTGCTGGATGAGCCGGGCGACACGTAGCTCCTGATCCACGCGCTCACGTGCGCGCGCCTGAGCTTGCTGCTCGCGCACCAGCTGCGCGACACGCAGCGCTGGCGCTGCCTGCGTTGCGAGATCGTCAAGCAGCCTGCGGTCGTCGGTGGAGTAGTCTTGCTGGCTGAGCCGTGGGCCGAGATTCAGTATCCCGACAAGCTCACCTTGGCTGACCAGCGGAATGACAAGCTTCACTCCGGCCGCGCGTAAGTCGCGTACGGCTGGCGAGTCCAGGTGGAGCTTGTCGAGCTCGACCGCGCCCGGTGTGCTCACGAAATACGCAATGATCGGATCGTCCGGAGCGATTACGATGGGTAGTGGCTCCGCCTGTCGCTTGCGCTCCAGAGCGGGCTTCTGTGTCGCCTGCGCCGCCGGCCTGCGCCGCATGAGCCGCACGCGCTGTACGGTGTCTAGTAGTGTCGCCATAGACCCGCCACCTTTTGCTTGACCGTCGAGGCAAAAGACCTCAACCACTGACTAGCATACGGATGCTCCGTTCCGGGAGCGTTACGACAATCGTTACGGCGCCACGGTTGGGATCAAGCAGGATTGGACCGCAGGTGAGCGCCGGGGCCAGACTCCTCCGCTGGCATGTCTCGCGGAGGGAGAAGCACAAGGGAGGCGTGAGCCGGCTCCATGGTTCGCTCCACTGCTTCTACTAACTGCTCGCTGAGTCGCGACATATCTACTTCACGGTGCAGCACCTTGCCAAACGCGCTAAGCACCTGAGCCGCATTATACCGTCGCCGGTAGAGCCGGCGGCTGATGGTGTGCTGTATACGCCTATGGAGGGGCTGAAACACAGCCGCGACGCCCAGCGTGGACGCGACTATCGCGAGCGAGCTATCTTGCTGGCCCGTGATGGACCGCACCACCTCTCCGATCAGGTAGATGCTACCGGTGTACAACCCGACGAGAATACCAGTCAGGGTGCCGTACACCAGTGACCGATGGATGAGGAAATCAATATCGTAGAGCTGGGCGCGCAGAATGGCGATACTAATGGAGGTAGGGATCAAGAGCAAGCTCGCGTTGGTGGCAGCCACATATACAACGTATGCGGCCGAGCCGGATCGTGGGACCATGAGGTAGCCAAGCAGCAGCACGACCAGATAGGCGGCCAGCGACAGCGCGATTCCCAGCACCACCCACTTTGTCTGCCGGCGCTGCGGCACACCCGATACCCAACGATAGCGATAGACCTGGAATGCTACCATGACGGCAAGGAACCCCGCGCTGGCGGCGACGTTGAGCCAGGGTGGCCACTGATCCGGATTGAGTGATGAGGCCGGACGGAAGTATTTGGGTATCTGCGAGAATACCCAGACGAACGCCAGCCACCGCGTCCAGCTCGGCACGAAGCGCCCGTCGGGAAACACGTAGAAGAATACCGTAATCAACGCCGCGCCCAGAAAGCGCGCACTCTCGACCGGTATGAACCAGGCCGGATGAACATGCGCCAGCGCGGACATCGTGCCGGTGAAGGTCAGCCCCCAGAGCACGAGCGTGAGCGACACGAAGAGCGCCACTCCGTCCGCGGACCGGCGCCAGAAGATGAGCAGCGCTATCGCGATGTACACCAGCGCGAAGGCGACATCGAGCGCGACGAGCACGCCCGCGTAGACGCCGGGCACAAGATGTGTGCTGGATGTGGAAAGTGTGCCGGAGACAATCTGACCCGGGGCACACGTGCCGGCGGCGCATGGCGTCAGGATCTGCGCGTAGCGCGCGGGCATGGCGGCGATGAAGAGAACGGCGGCGCCGAGCGCCAGAGCAACCCAGCCTCCGCGGGCGGCGGCGAGCCGCCAGCCGTCCAGATAGCCGGCGCGATCCGCTCCAGAGTCTGACGGCAAGGCCGGCGCTGTCTGAATCGCGCGCATGGCCGTTCTCCTCCCCTAGTCAGCCGCAAAGACTTTCGTACTCGTTGGCGGGACTTCGCATCGTGCCGCGACTCGTACCACCCACATGGATTGCGCAGATGGTTGCAGTGTAGCGTACCACGCCGGTGCCCGCTCTGTCGTTTCATGCCCTGGCTCGCGCAGCCAAAGCGAGACGTCCGCCGGCTGCATATTCTCCTCCACCACCGGCAGCAGATGCGCCTGTAGCTCCGCCAGATCCACCTCGCTGCGCAGCGTCGCGCTCACCTGCGCCCAAAGTCTTGGCGGCGTCGTAATTGCAGCGGCAGAAATAGCCATTCACGGTGGCCTGGATGCGCATGCCGCCCGGAGGCATAGTATCGTCTGTGCCCCCGGGCGCGAGTCGCTTTTTGCGGGATCGCTGCGGGTCGTGCGCTGGGTCGAAGCGGCTAGCCGCAGGTCATCTTATCGAAACTGACAACGATATTGCCGTTGGCATCCGTGCTGACGTGTTCCGTCTCATGGAAGGTCAGCACGGAGCCATCGGAGCCGACGCCTTGTAACTGAAAGGTGAAATGGTTGACATCGTTCTGGTTGTTGCTGCTGTCGCCGAACCACAAGTGGAAGTTACCACTGTAGCTCGGCGCGCCGCCAACGCTTGGCACAAAGCTGAAATCGCCTGTCTGGTTTCCCGTTACCCAGAAATCGCCAGCCTTGTTAGTCGTGTAGTGGAATACCCCGTTGTACGTGAGCGTTACGTTGCCTGGAACACCCGAGCAAGGATTGCCCGAGGGCATGGTGGTGACGGCGTTATGGAACGTTTGTGTGAATGTGGTCGCACCGTTACCGTCGGCCAGCGCCGTGGAAGCGGCCAGGATGACCAAGCTCAGGACGGTGCCGACTATGCACACGCGGCGCAGCGCAGAGAAAGCGTTTCGTTTCATGGACTTTGCCTTTTTCTGTCTTAGTACCTGCTGAGCCTACAACACTCGGCAGGAGCCTCTGTCATCAATCGGACGAGTGATTGGACGCGAAACCGAAAACCGCGTTCACCTCCTTTCATCTTCGCCGGCGCCGCGCGGAGCTGTCACCATTCGGCGCCGCGACAAGATCACGCAGACCGCCGAGGCCGGCAGGTGTTACACCCTTGCCCCGGTCGTTGGTGATAGATGCCACGTGTCCAACCTGGCCATGAGCATCTGTCCACCGCGAGCATATCCTGCGAACGCCACGACAACGTTACGTGCATCGTTACCAGTGGCGGCGATTGCACACTGTGGAGCACTTCACAATATGCGGGACACGAAGGTGGGCGGCGAGGTAGGTCATGATGTCACTCTCAGCATTGTCCAGGAGTGAGACCAGCTTGGAATAGCGCGGCGAAACCTGTGGGTGACCGGATACCATGTCTGCCGCGTCATCCCTGGATGCGTCAAGACGTTGCGAGCGGCGGAAGACGGGAGCGGCTGAGCATGAGCGTATGCTCAGCCCTGAGCCGCTGGGTGGTGCCTGTTTGCGCGGGCAGCTCTGTGTCAGTGATAGAGCAGGTAGCCAGCAATACCACCCAGGAGGAGGATGATCAGCAGATTGACCTTATGGCTGGCGGAGAGAGCCAACGATGCGGCGGCGATGATGACCCCTTTCCAGTCAACGCCGGGCTGATGCAGAATGGTCCAGATCACGGTGACGAGCAGACTGAGAACCGCCAATGAGATCCCGTGCATCGCTCCTTGCGTCCATCGCCGCCTTTCGATACGACCGAACTGCGCGGCGATGACGAGCACCAGCAGTGGGGGGAGAGTGATCGCGATTAACGCGAACACGGCGCCTGGGACGCCATATGTGAAGTAGCCAAGGCTGATGACCCAGAGCCCGTTTGGACCTGGGCTGATCTGTCCAATTGCGATGGAGCGCCCGAAGTCAACCTCCGTCGCCCAACCCTTCGCGAGAAGATCCTGATGCAAGCTCGGAAGGTTACTGAAGCCGCCCGTCGAGAAGAGGGAGGCTTTCAGGAACAGAAGCCAATAAAGAGCAGGGTTGATCACAGGAGCTCCCGCCGCTGGTCGTCCTTCTCAGATGTGTTCCAACCAGCCGTGCGGCCTGGTGTATAGAACAGGACGCCGAGATAGGCGGCGCCTATGACAATGACGATGGCCGAGATATTCCACCTGATGATCGCCACCGCGAATACCGTTACCAGGGCGCCGCTGAGCAGCAGACGGGATGGTCCCGCCTGGCGCCCACTGCGAAGAATTGGTCTTGCAAAGTTGATCAGGACCAACAACATGATGCCAGCGGTGGCCGGGACAACACCCCGCAGCGCCGCCTGGACCGCCGCAAGCTGTTCGATATGAACGAACAGCGCCGTGAGCAGGCACGTGATAGTGGCGCTCGGCAGAAGCAGTCCGGCCAGTGATACGATGACACCGCGGGTGCCGCCCATGCGCTTGCCGAGCAGCACGGTGATGCCGATGAGGTTTATGCCAGGTGTGAGCAAGCAGAGGCTCCAGAGCCGCATAAACTCTTCAATCGTGATCCAGCGATGCCGCTCGATAAACATGCGCTGGATCAAGAACGTGGTCGAGGCACCGCCCCCGAAGGATTGCAATCCAATGCCGGCCCATATGCCGAAGAGCTGCCAGGTGCTCGGTTGCGGATTGTGTTCGCTCATAAGATGTTGGCTGTATCCCTCGCCCCACTTGTCATGGCTTACCGGTGACGTGGTGGAAGACCTGTTCGCTTATGCGTCGAGTAGCGCAGTGCCACCAAATGCCGCGCCTCCTAGGCTTGAGGAGCGGCCGGCCGCGCGGGAACACGCGAGTCGCCCGGAGGCGCCTCACGCATATGTTCGAGCTCGCGGCGGCTTGTCGCCAGGAAGCTTTCGAGC
>DATGEP010000004.1:0-23987 GCA_035310125.1 Ktedonobacterales bacterium | reverse complement strand
GGTGGGTACAGCGATGAATGCATGATAGCGCGATGAGACGCGACAAGCCCGCACGTTTGGGAGGCGCGCATGCGGGCACTGCATTGTACCACCTGGAACAAATGTTTGCCGATTCTGCCGGGAACCTCACCCCGGCCCCGTTCCGCCCCCACGTGAGAGCACGCGACGCCGCGGTGGGTAGCCCTCTCCGTGCGCGGCGGGGGGGCAGAAGCGGTTGCCGATTCTGCCGCTATCTCGCGTAACATGCGTGGCTCCTGTCCCGGCGGGAAATGCCTGCCGCCCTGCTGGCGAGCGTATCACATGGCGGTGAGCGGGGCAACGGTGGTTGGCGGGCAGGAACGGCCAAGGACGGACAAGGGAATCGGGAAGCGCGGTGGGCGGCTCATGCTTGCCACATCACCCTCAATTCAGGCCGCGGGGCGCCAGCACACGCTGGAGCCAATGAACAGTGAAGGGCGATGCTGAGAGCGCCTCACTTGAGCCTGGGGCCGGGGTTACGCCATTGGCATCCGAGCGCCCGCGCATTATTCTATCTATGTGGAATACTCCAAGAGTTTGGCATAAGATGCCGAGTCCGCAGAGACACGTCACGACGCCGGGCCGTTCACCAACAGTCCGGCGGAATGAACCTGCATGCGCGTCCTGGTGCGGCATGCAACCGCAGAGAATGTCGGAGAAAACGGCATGTTTGTACACCACAACAGCCCCAGCTCGATGCCCACGCTCCCGGTCCCAATCACCATCCTCCTGGTGATCGTATTCATCGCCATCTACGTGAGGGTGGTGAAGTACTTCGTTGACGATCTTTATCTGCCTGAGCGGCGTGTGTCCGGCGGCGACAAGACCGTTTGGCTGGTGATCATTGTCTTCGGCAGCGTCCTCGGCATACTGGCGTATCTCCTCGTTGGCCGGGAGAACTAACGCGGTGGATGCCGCCGTTTGCTGCCGCGACTGCTCGCCGGCCTCGCGCCTCCGCGTGGGACGCAGCGAGGTCTACTGCTCAGAGGGGTCGCGGCGCAGCAAGTGGAGGATGGCGGAGCGCAGTAGCTCGATGGCGACGAGATTTTCGCCGCCCTCCGGCACGATGATGTCGGCGTAACGCTTGCTAGGCTCCACGAACGCGACGTGCATCGGGCGCACCGTGCTCATGTACTGATTTACGACGCTCTCAACCGTGCGGCCCCGGTCGCGCACGTCGCGCAAGAGCCGGCGAATGAAGCGCAGATCGGCGTCGGTGTCCACGAACACCTTGACATCGAAGAGGTCGCGCAGGCGCGGCTCGACAAAGAGCAGGATGCCCTCGACGATGATGACGGGCTTCGGCGCGATGCGAATGGTTTGTGGCGAGCGGGCGTAGGCGGCGAAGTCGTAGACAGGCCGTTCGATGGCGCGTCCATCCAGGAGCTGGTGGATATGGTCCAGCAGTAGCTCGACCTCGATGGCGTCGGGATGGTCCCAATTGATGGCGGTGCGCTGCGCTTCCGAGAAGTTGTGGTATTCGCGGTAGTAGGCATCTTCCTCCAGCTCAGCGGCGCGCTCGTGTCCCACCGCTTCCATGATGGCGCGCGTTACCGTCGTCTTGCCCGCGCCCGTGCCGCCGGCCACGCCCACCACCAACGGCCGGTGCCCGCCGAAGCTCTCCATGTCGTCCCTCTGACTCGCTCATGCGCGAAACGCTCCTCAGATAGTGTATAGCTATTGCTCCTACGTCGCCCACCCTGGCCGCATTCACGCGAGCTACTACCACATTTGGGCAGGCGCTCGCGGCATTGAAAGGCCAGCACACGGGACGCGCGACGGCGGGCGTCCACCGGACGCCCCTACAGGCCGTGGCGAAGGCCAACGTCCCAATTGGATGTGGTATGAGAATGGGCGCGGGCGCGGCAGTGCAGCAGAAGGCGGGCGCAGCAGACGGAGCGGCGGATGAGGGCGGGCGCGGCAGGCGGCGCCCCTACACGCCCTTTGTCGCCGTCGTGCTTCTCTGTGGGTATACGCGTCTCCCCACCCATCGCGAGCTCCGGCGAAAAAAGAGAGACGGCGCCGCCCTCGTCCCGAAAACATCGGGATGAGAGCGGCGCCGTTTTCCCGCTTACCGCCAGTGCAGCCGCCCACCTTTTCGCGCGGGAGCGAGCCAACAGGACGGCAACGCAACGCGCCCTGGGAGAAGCCACCCTTAGGCCACTAGCGCTTGGTGTACTGCGGCGCCTTGCGGGCGCGCTTGAGGCCGTACTTCTTGCGCTCCTTCATGCGTGGGTCGCGCGTGAGGAAGCCGCCCTTACGCAGCGTGGGCCGGAATGTCTCGTCGGCACGCACGAGCGCACGCGCGAGGCCATGGCGCACCGCGCCAGCCTGGCCGCTGACGCCGCCGCCGCCCACCTTCACCGTCACGTTGAAGCGGCTGGCCAGCTCCAGCAGGCGCAGCGGGCTTTTCGCGGCGGCCAGCAGGACATCGCGCCCGAAATACTGCTCGGCGTCGCGGCCATTGATGGTCATGTGGCCGTCGCCGTTGGGATAGAGCCGGACGCGAGCGACGGCGGTCTTGCGCCGGCCCGTGCCGTAGTAGTATGCCCCTTGATTCTCAGCCAAGGTGTTCCCTCCGATGGATGGTTCGTCGCGATGCGGGTGCGGATGAAAGGTCATCCCCCGGCCCGTAGGGCGGATGCAACGCGGTACGTCGTTCGATCTGCTCGTTCGATCTCGTCTGCTGCTGGGTGCCCGCGCTACGCCTCCGCGTTGGCGGTCTCGCTCGCTGTCGCGTCAGTCGCGGCGGTCTGCTCCGCGAGGAGCGACTCAGCGGTGGGCTGCACCCACGGCTGCGGCTTCTGCGCGGCGTGTGGATGCTCCGGGCCGGGATAGACCTTCAGGCGGCCAAGGATGTCATCACCCAGGCGGTTATGAGGGATCATGCCCTTCACGGCGCGCTCGATGACACGCTCTGGGTGCCGCTCCAACGCCTGGCGCAGCGTCTCCTGCTTGAGGCCGCCGGGATACTGCGAGTGGGTGTAGTACATCTTCTGGTCGCGGCGATTGCGGGTCACATCCACCTTGGCGGCGTTGACCACGATCACATAGTCGCCACAGTTGAGGTGCGGCGTATACATCGGCTTGTGCTTGCCGCGCAGGATGGTCGCGATCGTGGATGCCACGCGCCCCAGCACCTGGCCGTCGGCGTCCACGAGATACCAGCGCGGGTTCAGGTCATCGCGCTTGGCACTGTACGTTTTCGGATTCATTGTGTCTCTCTCCAACATGACGCGCTCGGCGCGATTATGATTTCATCCCGGCCAGTCTACCAGGCCAGCGGGATAGGTGACGCCGGTGAGGCACAGCCCGCGAGCGGGCGCCGCCGCACCCGGGTGGGCCTTGTCGCGGGCCTCCAGGATGGCCTGGAACGCCGCGACGGCCAGCTTGCCCGCGCCCACGAGTGCCAGCGTGCCCACCAACCGCCGCACCATTCCCGACAGGAAGCCGTCGGCGGTGAAGTCGCACTCCACCTCATCCAGCGCCGCCGCGGACCAGTCACACCGCACCACACGCATTGTGCGCACGGTATGCCCCCGAATGCCCAGCTTCGGCTGGTCGCGCGGGCTGGAGCCGAAGGCGCCAAAGTCGTGCGTGCCGAGCAGCGTTGCCGCCGCCGCCGCCATCGCCTCCACATCCAGCGGACCAGGCACCCGCCAGACGTAGCGCTCGCGCAGTGGCGAGCGCGTCGCGTCCACCAGGATGCGATAGCGATAGCTCCGCGCCTGGGCGCTCCAGCGGGCGCGGAAGTCGTCTGGGACGGGCTGCGCGGCGCGGATCGCGATGTCCTCCGGCAGGTGCGCATTGAGCGCCCGCCGCCAGGTCGCGGCATCGAGCTTCCGCGCCTGAAAGGAAATCACCTGGCCCGTCGCATGCACACCGCTATCGGTCCGCCCGGCAGCCTCAATCGGGATCGCCTCGCCCGCGATACGCTGGAGCGCTGCTTCGATCTCCCCCTGCACCGTTGGCCCCTTATCGGCGGCCTGGCGCTGGAAACCAGCGAAGCGCGTGCCATCGTAGGCAACGAGCGCGGCGATATTCACCAGGGTGGCCGCCCCAACCTCCCTACTCGTCAGCGCTACACCATCTCCAGCTGAACGATCTCCGCCGCATCGCCCTTGCGCCGGCCGATCTTCGTGATACGGGTGTAGCCGCCGTTGCGTCCCGAATAGCGAGACACATACTGCTCGAAGATCTTGCGCACGGTGGTTGGGCGAGGGAGGTGCTTCAGGATCGTGCGGCGCGCATGCAGCTCAATCGCCATCGCCTCACGGGCGGCGGTGAGCGCCTGCTGAGCCGTCTCACGATCCTTGAACAGGTCGAGCGCCTCCTTCTGAAGGCCCTCCAACCGCTCCTTCTTCCACTTGCGCGCCTCGTCGCTGAGGGGGAACTTGCCCCGCGCGGCGCGCTCCTCATTCGTCGGCACCTGCTCGTCCATCCGGAAACGCCCCTTGCGTGCCAGCTCCAGCACTTGCTCGGCAAGGTAGTCGTCCTCGACGACGGATTTGAGGTGCGCCCAGGCGTCGTTGTGGCCGCGAATGGCGATGGCGATCAGCTTCTCCGCCTCACCGTGGACAGCCTTGGCCCGCGCATCCGTCGTGCGGATACGCTCCCAGATAAAGAGGCCGTCAATCAGGCTGCGGACCGCCGCGCGCCGCCGCGGTTCCGGCATATTCATGCGGTTGCCCGCGATACGATGTCTCACCCTAATCCTCCACCGCGCTGCCCGCTATTCGAGGGCATCGCCGTCCATCTCCGCCGTGCTGGGCCGGCTGGGGCCGGCACCGGGAACGTGCGGAAGCATGTTACGCTGTTGCAGGCGCTCGGCCAGCTCGTTCAGGCTCTTCTCGCCAAAGTTGCGCACGGCGAGCAGATCGTCGCGATTCATAGTCAGCACCTGCCCGACGCGCGTAATGTTGCTGCGCTTCAAGCAGTTGTAGGCGCGCACCGAAAGATCAAGCTCTTCGATGGGCGTATCGTAGATCTTCTGCGGAATCGCGACCGCGGACCCGGAAGGTGCGGGTCCGCCATCCAGTGCGCGCAGACCCGGCTCTACGATAGTCGGCTCGTTGTACTCGGCGATCATCTGGAAGTGGCGCACGAGCACATGCGACGCCTGGCGCAGGGCCTCGTCGGGCGTGACGGTGCCATCGGTCCAGATTTGGAGCACAATCTTGTCGTAGTTCGTCATCTGGCCGACACGGGTATGCTCGACGGCGTAGTTGACGCGCTCGACTGGCGTAAAGATGGCGTCCACCGGAATCTGACCGATGGGCTGGTCTTCCTTGGATTCCGCCGGGACGTAACCCTTGCCCGTCTCCACCACCAGCTCCATCTCGAACCGAGCATTGGGATCGTCTACCGTGCAGATCTGCACATCAGGATTGACGATCTCGATGGTGCTCGGCGCCTGGATGTCGGCTCCGGTAATCGAGCGCTCGCCCGTCACTTCGATACGCATCGTCACGGGACGATCCGAGAAGGAGCGCAGGCGCAGCTTCTTGACGTTGAGGACGATGTCGGTGACATCTTCCTTCACGCCTGGCACGTCCTGAAATTCGTGCTGGACGCCATCAATCTTGATGGAGGTCACGGCGGCGCCTTCCAGCGACGAGAGCAACACGCGCCGCAGCGAGTTGCCAAGCGTCATGCCATAGCCGCCTTCGAGCGGCTCGATATCATAGCTGGCGTAGTTTTGTTCGGATTCAGTAGCAGTGATGTGAGGTACGGCAATATCTAGCAAGGGGATCCCCTCCTCTTACCGCTGGTAATACTCGACCACCAGCGCTTCATCGAAGGGCAGCTCAAGATCCTGTCGAGTCGGCAGGGCAAGAATACGGCCCGAAAGTGCGTTCGGATCCAGCCGCAGCCAGCCCGGAACGCCCTTTTGATTCAGCATCAGGGCGCGCGTCTTGAAATACTCGAGGTTTCTGCTGCGATTTCGAACCGCGACCTCATCCTCGGCCTTGCAAATGGCGGAAGGAATATCGGTCTTGCGGCCATTCAGTTGAAAATGCCCATGCGCGACAAGCTGGCGAGCCTGCGAGCGCGAATCGGCGAAGCCAAGACGATAGACGATGTTATCCATGCGCATCTCGAGCATCTGCAAGAGGTTTTCACCGGTCTTACCAGGCTTGCTGGCGGAGATGTCGTAGAACCGCTTGAACTGGCGCTCGAGGACGCCATACGTGCGACGGACCTTCTGCTTTTCGCGCAGCTGCAAGCCGCGACCAGAGACCTTGCGCGCCCGCCCGGCGCCATGCTGGCCGG
Source organism: Ktedonobacterales bacterium (assembly GCA_035310125.1). Taxonomy (GTDB): domain Bacteria; phylum Chloroflexota; class Ktedonobacteria; order Ktedonobacterales; family JADMIN01; genus DATGEP01. The sequence goes on along the minus strand of DATGEP010000004.1, from coordinate 17,696 downwards.
GACGCGTGTTACGCCGCTCAATCGCGCATTTGCTGCTCATGCAGCGGTCGCCCTTCAAAAAGAGCTTCATTCCCTCACGCCGGCACAAGCGGCAGACGGGACCGGTATATCGGGCCATGTGGTGTGTATCGTCCTCCTATGGAGTGCTGCAAGTCATCGCACCATCAACTCCACCGGGTGAGGGCGGAGCTGGTGCGCTCCTAAACCGCCAGGGGCGACTGTCGCCGCCAGCGGAACGCTTCTGGAAGCCGCGCCGCTCGATTCCCGCCAGCCGCAGCGGGAGCAGACCGGGCGCCATCCGTGTGTGCGCCGTCGAAGCGCTGAGTCAGCGCATCGGTGCCGCCATGCGTGGATTACGGAACGAAGAACGCAGGCTACGTGCGTTCTGAGGCGCACTCAAGCGCCTCCCGCCCAGGACGGGGGCGGTGTCCCAACTGGACGCACTCCAGCGTGTGTCGCGCACGATGTACGAAAATGCTGTACGAATGACGAAAGAGAAACAACAGATGCGGTGCAACCCGGATAACCCGGGCAACCCGGGCAACCCGGACAACTCGGACTAGACGCGACGGCGCTTCGGTGGCCGGCAGCCATTGTGCGGGATGGGTGTCACGTCGGTGATCGAGACGACCTGAAGGCCGGCGGTCTGTAAGGCACGAATAGCGGCCTCACGACCAGAGCCAGGCCCACGCACGTAGACTTCGATCTGGCGCACGCCATGCTCCATCGCCTTGCGGGCGGCGGTTTCCGCCGTCACCTGCGCGGCGTACGGCGTGCTCTTGCGCGAACCCTTGAAGTTTGACGCGCCGGCGCTGCTCCAGGCCAGCACGTTGCCGTTGGGGTCCGAGATGGTCACCATCGTATTGTTGAAGGTTGCCTGGATGTGCGCCTGGCCCCGTGGCACCGACTTTCGTTCGCGCCGGCGCTGTCGCCCTGCCGGCCGCTTTGGAGCTTTTTCCGCCATGCTCTGCCGAATCCTCCTCAACGGCTCGCGTCCGCCGAGCGGCACGAGCCATGCACGTCGTCACCACCGCACTCAGGCGGCGGTGAGATCTACTTCTTTGCCGCCTTCTTCTTGCCAGCGACGGTCTTCTTCGCGCCGCGCTTGGTGCGGGCGTTGGTGCGGGTGCGCTGACCATGCACCGGGAGGTTCCGGCGGTGGCGCATGCCGCGATAGCTGCCGATCTCGATCAGCCGCTTGATGTTAATGTCCACTGAGCGGCGCAGATCGCCCTCGACTTTGATTTCGTCGCTGCGGTCAATGTACTCGCGCAGGCGGGCGACTTCCTCTTCCGTCAGGTTCTTGACCCGTGTATCGGGGTCTACCCGCGTGCGGGTCAAAATCTTCTGGCTGGTCGCGGGACCGATGCCGAAGATGTACGTCAGCGCGACCTCAACGCGCTTGTCGCGGGGGATGTCTACCCCGGCGATTCTGGCCATGCGCCAGACCCTCCTCACTTACTGTTCGGATTCGTCTCGCGACGCGACGCTCCAACTGCCCCGCGCCTGACAGACAGAAGCCCAGACACCTCACCATCGAGGTGTCCGGGTGTTTGCCTGTCCCATCGCTCTTCGTTACCCCTGCCGCTGCTTGTGCTTGGGGTCTTTGCTGCAGATCACCATGACGACCCGCTCGCGGCGGATCACTTTGCAGTGCTCGCAGCGCGGCTTCACCGACGCCCGTACTTTCACGAAGAACTCCTCTATCTATCTCCATCAGGATCCGTACTGAGAATCCGCCCGCTGAGCGGCGCTCAACGCGTTGCCCGCGCTCCCCAACGTGCCCAGCTCCGTCGCGGCTATGCCGGCGGGGCTTTACGATGCCATCCCACACTGCTTCAAGCGGCGCACGGGCCTCAGAAGCCGCACCAGTAGGCCAATTGGGCCGTCGCGAGCCTGGCATCTGGTGCGCTAGGTGCGATTTCGCCAGGTGATCCGCCCTCGCGCGAGGTCGTACTGGCTCAGCTCGACACGCACCCGGTCACCCGGAACGATACGCACGAAATTGACTTTGACTTTCCCGGAGAGGTAGGCAAGCACCATATGCTTGCCCCCGTCAGGAGTCTGTACCTCTACCCGGAACTGTGCGTTCGGCAGGGACTCGGTGACGACGCCCTCGACTTCAATCGCATCGCGCTTGGGCATAGGATCCTTTCCGTACAGCGGCGTTGATGCTGCGCCAACCCTCAGGCAGGTCGGTTTTACTGCCTGCGCGATCCGTTCAGCACACGGATTTCGCATGCGCCCGCGCTGGGTGGCGACAGGAGCAATTGCAGAACGAGTAAAAGGTGCAGCCAACTTCCAAGTATAGCATCTGTCAAGGTACATCGCAAGTACCAATTTGTACAAACTTCGCGCGGCGCCGGGAGGTGACGAACACGCCCCTGCTGGTTCAGGGCAGCCGTTCCGCCAGCCATCGCTACAGCGCGGTGAGCACATCCGGATCGCCGGAGGTGATTGCCACGGTATGCTCGAAGTGCGCCGACGGGCTGCCATCCGCCGCGACGACGGTCCAATGATCGGGCAGCTCGCGCGTGGCCGCTTTGCCGGCGTTGACCATCGGCTCGATACAGATGACCATGCCTGGGCGAAGCAACGGGTTGGGCTGCTTTGGATCTATGTAGTTCGGCACCCAGGGGTCCTCGTGGAGCGCGCGACCGATGCCGTGGCCGCCGTATTGCCGCACGATGGAGCATCCCTGCGCTTCGACGTAGGTTTGCACGGCGCGGCTGATGTCGAAGACGCGGTTGCCGGCCCGCGCCTGCGCGATGCCGAGGCGTAGCGCCTCCTGCGTGACGTCCAGCAGGTGCTGTGTCGCCGCGGAGACGGCGCCGACGGGCACGGTGATCGCGGAGTCGCCGTGCCAGCCATCCAGCACGGCGCCGAAGTCAATCGCGATGATGTCGCCCTCGCGCAAGACGCGCTTGCCAGGGATGCCATGGACGATCTCGCTATCTACGGAGGAGCAGATGACCCCTGGGAATGGGGGGACGCCCTTCATTGGCGAGTAGCCCTTGAAGTTCGAGGTCGCCCCACGTGCCGCCAGCTCGCGCTGGGCGATGGCATCGAGCGCGCCCGTCGTGACACCGGGCCGCACCGCATCGCGCAGGATGGCGAGAATCTCCATCACCACGTGCCCCGCCCGGCGAATGCCCTCGATTTCCGTTTTGCTGCGATATGCGATTGCCATGCTTGCCGATCTATCTAGGTATGTTGTGCGGCGGGCTATTGCCCCTCGCCGCCCTGGAATGAGCGCCGGAGCGTGGTCCAAAAACCGGGATGCTCACGCTCAATCGGAGCCGGTGGCGGCGCCTCCGCCGTGGCCGCCGTGGCCGCCGGTTGCTCTCCACTGCCGGCCAGCATGTCACATCCTGAGCGAATGGCCTGATTCACCGCTTGAATCGCACCTGAGCCGTCCACCCGAACCACCTTACCCTGGTTCCCGTAATACTCCAGCAAGTGGATCGTCTCGCTGAAAAAGATATCCAGCCGGTGCGTGATCTTCTCGCCGGTATCGTCGGAGCGCTGATACAGCTCGCTGCCGTCGTAATCGCAGATGCCCGGAACCTTCGGCGGCAGCGACGTGATATTCCACACGTGGCCGTTCGCGCGGCAGATGTAGCGACCCGAGAGTCGCTGCATCAGCAGGTCGCGCGGCACTTCCAGGTAGACGACGCAATCAATGTGCTTCCCTTGCGCCGCGAGCGCTTTGTCCAGCGCCTCCGCTTGCGGAATGTTGCGCGGGAAGCCATCAAGAATGATGCCGCGCGCGCCGCCGAGGTCGCGCATGCTCTCAAGAATCATCCCAATGACCAGCACATCGGGAACAAGGTCGCCCCGATCGTAGTAGGGTTTGGCTTCTTTGCCAAGAGGAGTCTCGTGCGCGATGGCGTCGCGCAATAGCTCACCGCTGGCGCTGGGCTTGAGGCGCAGCTGCTCGGAGAGAAGCTGCGCCTGCGTGCCCTTGCCACTCCCTTGGGCGCCGATGAGGATGAGATTCATGGCTACCTCCGCACAGTCCCGGCACCCTAACCCGATACCAGGGCTAGCTCACCACCCCGTTGTGATGAGCGTATCACCGAGGCGCCATCACTCCGAGCGGGAACGGCCAAAACGCACATTCCAGCCAGAAGGCGGCGCTTCCAGTGCCGTCGAATCCGGCGGCACAGCGGGGGAACGTCACAAAAAGCAAAGAACGCGGGCTGAGCGCGCTGTGTGAGAAGTCGCGTCCGACCACGCATATTTTACGAAAAATCTGGCCGGCATTGGTAGACCTTCACCTGCTATTCTCCGCGAAAGCCTGCCGGAGAAGGCCTAACCATTGTCCCTCTTCGCAAGGGAAGTGCCGAAAGAACGATGAGAGAACGATGCGGCGCCCATCGTAGCGCGGGCGCCGCGTCGGTCGCATCAAACTGGGGGCTGGCGGCTGGTATTCCCGCCAGCCTCGCGGGCGCGAATACCCGACCCACCCCATATATCAACGAGAATGCCAGCTAGGTCAGGAAGCCGGAGTAGTTGCGCATGACCATCTGCGCTTCCATCTGCTTGACGGTATCGAGCACCACGCCAACCACGATGAGGAAGGAGGCGGCGCTGACGACCTGATTCGCCTGGTTGGTGCTGACCAGCGCGGGCGCGATGGAGACGATGCCCAGGAAGACGGCGCCACCGAACGTGATGCGATAGAGAATCTTTTTGAGGTGCTCGCGCGTCGGCTCGCCGGGCCGGATACCCGGAACGAACGCTCCTTGTTTCTGGAGGTTGTCCGCGATATTTTGCTGGTCCCACACGACGGTGGCGTAGAAGAAGGTGAAGAGAGCGACCAGTCCACCGTAGATGACCCAGTAATACCAGTTGGATTGGTCGAGCCAGAGGCGCGCGTTATTGAACCAATCGCGCAGGGTTGATTTGGTGCTGAACGCGAGGTAGTTGGCGAGGACGGTGGGAAGCAGCAGGATGGAGCTGGCAAAGATCAGCGGGATCATGCCGGCGCTGTTGACCTGGAGCGGGATGTAAGTTGTCTGCTGGCCGGTGCGGACCCCGGAGAACATGCGGCGCTTCGTGGGATATTGAACCGGCACGCGGCGCTGGGCCAGATAGACCATGACCATGGAGTAGGCCATCGCGAGGCCAAGGCCGATGATGAAGACCAGGGAGACGAGGCCGCCGGTGTTGGCGCTGCCGCCGGTCGCACTGGTGCTGACCAAGGCGGTACCGATGGTCTGCGGGATCTTCACCATGATGTTGGCGAAGATGATGAGCGAGATGCCGTTGCCGATGCCATTCTCAGTGATCAGCTCGCCAAGCCACACCAGGAACATCGTGCCGGCGGTCAGCGTGGCCAGCGTCGAGAGGGTCGGGATGGCGGTCGCGCCATTGAAGAGGTTGAACTGGGAGTTCGTGATCGCGCCGACATTCACCAGCAGCGCCATCTGCCCGAATGCCTGAAGCAACGCCAGCGGCACGGTGATGTAGCGGGTGATCTGCGAGAGCTTGTTCTGACCAGACTCGCCCTCACGCGAGAGGGCTTCCATCTTGGGGATGATCGGCTGAAGGAGCTGAACGACGATGCTGGCGGTGATGTAGGGATAGACGCCCATCGCCAGGATGCCGAAATTCTGGAGGGAGCCACCGGAGAAGACGTCAATCAGACCGAAAAGCTGATTGAGCGAGCCGCCTTTGGTGCTGATAATCTTGTTGAGGGACGCCGGGTCAATTCCAGGGACGGGCACGTAGGCCACCACCCGGAAGATGAGCAGCATGATAAGAGTGAAGAGGATCTTATTGCGCAGATCCGGGATGGTCCACATGCTGCGCAAGCGGTTCCACATACTCGCCTCCAGAAAAAACCGTGTTTAGGTGATAAGCCAGCGAAAAATGCGTGGCGAGCGGCTCCGCTCACAGAGGACTACGTCGAATGGTACGACATACTCACTGAGAAAACCGCTCGTCGCAAGAGACTATGCCGGTGCGGGCGCTTCCTTCTTGCTCCGCTTCGTCTTGGGGAAGCTGCGCATTTCGAGAAGCGTGACGGTGCCGCCGGCCGCCTCGATCTGCTGGCGGGCCGTGGCGGAGACTTTGTGCGCCGAGACGGTCAGCGCGCGATCAATGGAGCCGTTGCCCAGCACCTTGAGAAGGTCCTTGGCTTTGCTCGGTCGGATCAATCCCTTTTGCGCGAGTGTTTCGCCATTGACCGTCTCGCCGGCCTCATAGACCACGAGATCGCCCAGATTGACGATAATGTACTCCTTGCGGAAGGGATTCTTGAAACCGCTCAGGTACGGCATGCGCTGCGAGAAGCGATTCTGGCCGCCCTCGAAGTATGCCGGGATGCTTGAGCCAGTACGCGCCTTCTGGCCCTTCTGGCCGCGGCCTGACGTTTTTTCGTGGCCGGAGCCAGGGCCACGGCCCACGCGCTTGCGGCGGTGGCGCGAGCCGGGAGCCGGCTGCAGGTCGGAGAGCCTCATTCCGCCACCTCCTCAACACGCACGAGATGCGACACTTTGTTCACCATGCCGCGAATCACGGGCGAATCCATATGCTCGACTGAATGATGCAGCCGGCGCAAGCCGAGCGCCTGGATTGTCGCCCTTTGCTTGGCGTTATACCCGATAGCGCTCTTGGTATAGGTTATCTTCAACTTTGTCATAGTTTCGTCGCTCCATGCGCCATTGTAACACCTGGCGCACTTGAGGGCCAGCGCGAAAAACGAAGGTCATCCCGCTTGTTGCCGGCATTCACTCGGTTTTTCACGCCAACCTCACCGCTGCCTCGCCGCTGCGCTCCGCGCCCATTGCGCGTCCCTGTGGTCGCTCGCTACGCCGCGTGCGCAGCACGCGAGGAGGAGGAGACTCAGAGGCCGCTTATGGCCGGCCGCCACGGCTGCCACCACCAGGGCCACCCCGTCCGCCGCCGGGACCGCCGCGACCACCAGCGCCACCAGGACCGCCGCGGCCGCCGCCAGGACCACCTCGGCCTCCGGGGCCCCCACGGCCGCCGCCGGAACCACGCTCTTCACGGTCCTGCCGCTCAGGTGGGACGTAGGCGGCGGCTTCGGCGGTCGCGGCGGCGATGCGGCCGGCATGCTTGGCGCCCACGAGGTCAGCAACGGTGCGCCCACGGCGCGCGGCCTCGGATTCGAACGAGCGCAGCTCACGCAGGCACTCGATGGCGGCCAGCACCGTGTTCAGCGAGTTCGAGCTGCCCAGCGACTTCGTGAGGATGTCACGAATGCCGGCCGCCTCGACGACGGCGCGCACAGCGCCGCCCGCGATGACGCCGGTGCCGGGGGATGCCGGCTTCAGCAGCACCTCCGAGGCAGAGAAGCTCCGCTTGACGAGAAACGGGATCGTCGTACCGACAAGAGGCACCTCGATCAGCCGCTTCTTGGCGTCCTCGACGCCCTTTTTGATGGCATCCGGCACTTCGCCGGCTTTGCCCAGGCCGACGCCCACGTGTCCGGCACGGTCGCCTACGACCACCAGAGCGCGATAGCTGAAGCGCCGACCGCCTTTGACTACTTTGGAGACGCGGGCGACCTGGACGACCGTTTCCTCCAGGTTCAACCTGTTTGCGTCAATCTTCGGCATATTTTTCCCTCGCGCCCTAGAAGTCCAGGCCGCCCTTGCGAGCGCCCTCCGCCAGCGCCGCGACGCGCCCGTGATAGATGTAGCCGCCACGGTCAAAGACGACCTTCTCAATGCCCTGCGCTTTGGCGCGCTGGGCGATGAGCTGGCCCACGACCAGCGCCTGTTGCACGCGCCGGTTCTGCTCGATGCCCTTGACAGCCGCTGGCGCTTCGCCGTCGAACGTGACGGCGGTCTTGGCCAGCGCGGCGAAGTCGGCATCGCGCGAGGAGGCGGCGGCGAGCGTGCGCCCCTGGCTGTCGTCAATCACCTGGGCGTAGATCTGCGTGGCGCTGCGGAAGACGCAGAGACGAGGCCGTTGCGTCGTTCCGGCGACCTTCTTGCGCACGCGCAGGTGGCGGCGCAGGCGCGACTGGTTTGCGTATTGCTTCTTAATCATTTCTTCTTGCCGCCGACCTTACCGGCCTTACCGGCCTTCATGCGCACCACCTCGCCCGAATAGCGGATGCCCTTACCTTTGTATGGCTCCGGCTTGCGGATGAAGCGGATATTCGCCGCCACCTGCCCGACAAGCTGCTTGTCAATGCCACTGACACTCAACCGGACGGGAGTTTCAACATTGAATGAGATGCCGGAGGGCGGATTTACCTGGACGGGATGGGAAAAGCCGACCTGGAAGACCAGGTTCTCGCCCACCTTCGCGACACGATAGCCGACGCCTTGAATCTCCAGTCTCTTGGTGAAGCCCGCGCTCACGCCCTGCACCATGTTGGCGAGCAGCGTGCGCGAGAGACCATGCAGAGACCTGTGGGTTTTGGAATCGTCGGGCCGGGAGACGCTGAGCGTGCCGTTCTCCTGCTCGATGGTCATGCTCTCCGGGAAGGTGCGGGTGAGCGTGCCCATCGGACCTTTGACGGTCACGACATTGCCGGCGGCCACATCCACCTTCACGCCGGAGGGCACCGCAATGGGTACGCGTCCGATACGCGACATGCTAACACCTCCTACCAGACGTAGCAGACCACTTCGCCGCCCAGCCCAAGCTGGTACGCCTTGCGGCCCGACATAATGCCCTGCGGCGTTGAGATAATCGCCGTGCCCAGCCCCCCACGGACGCGGGGGATGCTATCGCGGCGAGTGTAGACGCGCAGGCCCGGCTTGCTGATGCGCTTGAGCTGCTGGAGCACCGGGCGCCGGTCTACATAGCGCAGACTGATGCGCAGGGTGCCCTGCGGCGAGTCCTTAATCACCTCGTAGTCGCGGATGTAGCCTTCTTCCTTGAGGATACGCGCGATGGCGACCTTCATATTGGAGGAAGGCATCATCACGCGCGTATGGCGCGCCATGACGCCGTTGCGGATGCGTGTCAGCATATCCGCGATGGGATCGGTCATATTCATCGCAATGAAGCTCCTCGCTGCCCTTACCAGCTTGACTTGGTGACGCCAGGCAGGTTGCCCTTGACGGCCTGCTCACGGAAGCAAATGCGGCAGAGGCCGAACTTGCGGATGTAGCCACGGGGCCGGCCACAGAGCTGGCAGCGGTTGTGCTGCTGCGTGCTGAACTTGGGCTTGCGCCGGGACTTGACGATCATAGATGTCTTAGCCATCGTTGCCCCCTCCAGGGCGAGGAACCGGGCTTCGGCGCGATGCGCCGGTTTCCGGGCCTTTGTCCCGCTCACGCGGACATAAAGAATACATGGCGGCCATACATGGCCGTTCCACACGGTTGGGCAGCCCGAGAGGGCCGAAACCCTCTTGCCGTGCGCCCTGGCGCTCACGCGTCGGGGGTGCGGGCCTCCGCCCGAACGCCACTATTACTTGGCGCTCTTGAACGGCATACCCAGCAGCTTGAGCAGCCGCCGGCCTTCTTCGTCGGTATGGGCGGAGGTCACGATGGTGATCTCCATGCCACGCACCTTGTCTACCTTGTCGTAGTCAATCTCAGGGAAGACGAGCTGCTCGCGGATGCCGAGCGTATAGTTGCCGCGTCCGTCGAAGGCGTCCGCTGAGACGCCCTGGAAGTCGCGCAGGCGGGGCAGCGCGACGTTTATCAGCTTATCCAGGAAATCGTACATGTGCTGGCCACGGAGCGTGACCATGCAGCCAATGGACATTCCCTGGCGCAGCTTGAACGTCGCGACGGAGCGTTTGGCCTTCGTGACGACGGGACGCTGGCCGGTGATCTGGCCGAGGTCGCGGACGGCGTTATCCATCCGCTTGGCATCCGCGATAGCCTCGCCCATGCCAATGTTAATGACCACTTTCGCCAGGGTCGGCACCTGCATGATATTGGTGTAGCCGAACTCTTTTTGCAGGGCCGGCACCACCTCGGTCTTATATTTTTCTTGGAGACGCGGTGTTGTCGCCACTGCTTAATCCCTCGTGTGCTCTTGAATGGGCTTGCCGCACTGCTTGCAGACACGGCGCGTGCGCAGCTTCTGATCCGCGCCCATCTCCACCCGCTCATGCGCGATGCGCGTGGGGAGGCCACATTCGGTACATTTCACCATGACATTGGACACATGCAGCGGCATCGCCTTTTCGATGATGCCTGCCTGCACTCCCCCACGACCTGCCCGCACATGCTTCTTGGCGATATTGATGCCCTCGACGATGACCTTGTCTTCGCGGGGGAATGTGCGCAGCACCGTACCCTCTTTGCCGCGGTCCTTGCCCGCGAGCACGAGAACGGTGTCGCCTTTATGCACGTGCAGCTTGGCCAGGTGCAGGGGCTTGCGCTCTTTCACTTTTATTGCCATCTCGGTCTGACTTCTTTCCCTTGCCCTTTGGCCTCACGGTATGTCGCGGCAGCATGCGCCGCGACCACCTCCATCCGCGTGACGACTCGCTTATAGCACCTCAGGCGCAAGTGAGACGATGCGCATGAAATTGCGGTCACGCAACTCGCGGGCAACCGGCCCAAAGATACGGGTGCCGCGCGGGTTATTGCCGGCGGAGATGATGACGGCGGCGTTGTCGTCGAAGCGGATGTAGCTGCCATCCGCCCGGCCCATCTCTTTGGCCTGTCGCACGATCACCGCCGTCACGACTTCGCCTTTCTTGACGGCGCCGTTTGGCGCGGCTTGTTTCACCGACGCCTTGATAAGATCACCAATCTCCGCATATTTCTTGCGGGAGCCGCCCAGGATGCGAATGCACATGATTTCCTTGGCGCCCGTGTTGTCGGCTACCTTGAGCCGGGTTTGCGGCTGAATCATGGCCTAACGCTCCTCGGTGTTCTGCTCTGGCTCAAGCTCGGCGACGACTTCTTCCACCGATTTCACCTGAACCGCGCGATTCAAGATCTCGACCAGCCGCCAGCGTTTCTCTTTGCTGAGAGGCCGGGTCTCCTCGATGCGCACCATATCGCCGATACGGGCGGTATTCTCCGCGTCGTGAGCCTTGAACTTGGTGGTGTACTTATATGTCCGCTTGTAGATGCGGTCGCGCTTCAGAGACTCGACGGCGACGACGATAGTCTTCTGCATCTTGTCGCTGACGACGCGGCCGACCTTCTGCTGGCGACGTTGCTCCGAGTGCCGCTGCTCGGCAGATGTCCCGGTCAATGTCTCGTTGCTCATGTGTTGCCCTCGTCAGTCGTCATCAAAGCGCCTTCGGCTTCGACCTCCGCGGCGTGCTGAAGCTCACCGATGTGATGCAGCAGCCGCGCGACATCTTTCTTGGTCTGCGGGAACTGGCGATTATCCTTGACCTCGCCGCGCTGGTGCTGGAGGCGAAGCCGGAAGAGCTTATCCCGCATGGTTTTCAGCTCTTCATAGGCCGTGGCCAGGTCCATCGCCTGCACGTCGCGGCGGCGGTCCCTAAGCTTCGACACCTTCAGCCTCCTGTTTCACGAGAAATTTCGTCGCGATGGGCAGCTTGTTCGCGGCCAGGCGCATCGCCTCTTTGGCGACTTCCTCGCGCACGCCACCCAGCTCGAAGATGATGCGCCCCGGCTTGACGACAGCCACCCAGTGATCGGGGGCGCCTTTACCGGAACCCATGCGCGTCTCGGCGGGCTTGGCCGAAACGGGCTTATCCGGGAAGACGCGAATCCATACCTTGCCGCCACGTTTGATGTAGCGGTTCATGGCGATACGGGCAGCCTCGATCTGGCGCGCCTCCAGCCAGATCGGCTCCATCGCCTGCAAGGCGAAATCGCCGAAGGCGATGGTGTTGCCGCGATGCGCGGCTCCCCGCATGCGCCCACGGTGCTGCTTGCGATGCTTGCTTCTATTCGGTGCCAGCAACATGGCAATCGCTCCAATCGGCCGGTCGCTGCCGTCTCACTCCCGTCGCGGCTTCTCCCAGAAGCGCACACGCTGGTTTGAGGGCGGCCCAAGACCCGCCGCACTGTTGCGCGGATTCGGCCCGCAAACGAACCGGACCCGCACGTACCCGCCCTACTCCTCAGTGGTCTCGGGCTTCGTCTCCGCCGGAGCCGTCTGCTCCGGCGTCGTCTGTTCCACACTCGCCGTGGGAGTGTGGGATTCGGGCGCGGCGGACGCCGACGTCACCGGATCGCTCGCGGGCACATTCGCCCCCTCACTCGGCGAGATCTCGCCGCTCGGCTGGGCCTCGAGCGCCCTCGGCGGGCGCGCCTGGGTCCGCGGGCCAGTGCCAGCCGCACCGGCTGGGCGCGGCGTCCGCGGCGGGCGCTCGCTCACGGGAGCGCCGGTCGTGCCTGCGCCGCCGGAGGGCCGTGGCGCGCGCGGACCGCGATCACCACCGGGGCCGCCTGGACCGCCTGGACCACGGCGCGGACCACGATCACCACCAGGGCCACCAGGGCCACGGCGCGGACCGCGATCACGATCGCCGCCGCGATCACCGCGCGGGCCACGATCGCCACCACCGGGGGCCACCGGCTCGGCGTCAGTGGCATGCAATCCCTCGGCTCGCTGGCGCTGAGGCAGCACCTGGCCGTGGTACACCCATACCTTGATGCCGATGACACCATAGGTAGTGTGTGCCTCGCCCAGCGCGTAGTCAATGTTCGCGCGCAGCGTTTGCAGCGGCACGCTTCCATCAACTTCCTTTTCCGTACGGGCAATTTCGGCGCCGCCCAAGCGGCCGCCGACGATCACCTTGACACCTTTGGCGCCGGCACGCATGGCCTTCTGCACAGCCTGTTTCATGGCGCGCCGGAAGGAGACGCGCTTCTCAAGCTGCTCGGCTATGCTGCGCGCGATGAGCGTCGCATCCACCTCGGGATTGCGTATCTCCAGAATGGAGAGCCGCACCTTCTTCTTGGTGGCATCCTCCAGCGCCTGGCGCAGTCGCTCCACACTCTCGCCGCTTTTGCCGATGACAATACCCGGCTTGGCGGTGTGAATAGCGATGCTGATCTGCGTGCCGGCGACGCGCTCGATCTCGATGCGCGCCACGCCAGCGTTGGCCAGACGCTTGTTGATGAGCGTGCGAATCTTAAAGTCTTCGCCAACCAGGTCTTTGTAGTTGCGGTTCGCGTACCACCGCGACTCCCAGCCACGAATCACTCCGAGCCGGAAGCCAATTGGATTCACCTTATGTCCCAAGCAAGTACCTCCTGAGCCTCCGACTAACGGACGCTGCGCGGCAGGTCGGCTGGATCGTCCGACACGTAGACCGTGATATGCGTCGAGCGCCGATTGATGCGTGAAGCCCGGCCATGCGGGCGAGCGCGGAAGCGCTTGAGGGTCACGCCCTCATCGGCGATGGCGTTGATGACCCATAGCTCGTTCGGGTCCACGCTGTAGTTGTTTTCCGCATTGGCCGCCGCCGACGCGACGACATCATAGACTGCCTTCGCCGGCGTATTCGGCAGAAAGCGCAGGATCGCCAACGCCTCGTTGACGCTGCGTCCCTTGATCGCATCTGTCACCCGCCGCACTTTGCGAGGCGGGTGGCCGACGTTCTTGGCAATTGCCCGTGTCTGCATGCTCTTCCCCGCTATCGGACGGATGTGGTGCGCTCGCTCCTGCCGCCCGCGTGGCCGCGGAAGTGGCGTGTCGGTGCGAACTCGCCCAGCTTGTGACCGACCATGTTCTCGGTGACATAGATCGGCACATGCTGCTTGCCGTTATGAACGCCGATGGTGAGTCCCACCATCTGCGGAATGATGGTCGAGGCGCGCGACCAGGTCTTGATCACGCGTTTCTCGCCGCCCCGCGTCATCCCCTGCACCTTTTTGAGCAGCGAGGGATGAATGAAGGGGCCTTTTTTGGTCGAACGCGACATACTGTCAGCTCCTTATGCCGGCTACCGGCCCCTACCGGCGTTACGACGGCGAACGATAAACTTATCCGTGCGCTTGTTGCGGCGTGTGCGGTACCCCAGCGCGGGCTTGCCCCAGGGTGTCTGCGGCTGCCCGCCGATTGGCGCCCGGCCCTCGCCACCGCCATGTGGGTGATCCACCGGGTTCATCACCGAGCCGCGCACGTGCGGACGGCGACCCAGATAGCGCGACCTGCCGGCCTTGCCGATGCGAATATTCTCGTGGTCGAGGTTGCCGACCTGGCCGATTGTCGCGATGCAGTTGATGTGTACCAGCCGCTGCTCACCGGAGGGCAGGCGGACCTGCGCGTAGTCGCCTTCCTTCGCCATCAGCTGTGCCGAGCCGCCAGCGCTGCGGACGAGCTGGCCACCGCGCCCCGGCTGGAGCTCCAGGTTGTGGATGACAGTGCCGGTCGGGATGTTGCGCAACGGCAGGGCGTTGCCGACGCGGATCTCCGCTTCGGGGCCGCTCATCACGCGGTCGCCGACCTTGAGGCCATTGGGGGCGATGATGTAGCGCTTCTCGCCGTCCACGTAGTGCAGCAGCGCGATACGTGCCGAACGGTTCGGGTCGTACTCAATGGAGAAGACCTTTGCGGGCACGCCGAATTTGTTGCGCTTGAAATCTATGATACGGTAGCGTCGCTTGACGCCGCCGCCACGGTGCCGTGCCGTGATGCGTCCCTGGTTGTTCCGCCCAGCCTTCGACGTCTTCTTCTCGATGAGAGAGCGCTCGGGCTTCGAGCGGGTGATCTCCTCGAATGTGGAGACCGACATGCCGCGCCGTCCAGGGGACGTCGGCCGGTATATGCGAATAGGCATTCTCGCGTTTCCTCCCGGCCCAGGCCTACGCCTGCAACTCGTTGATCGTCTGGCCGTCGGCCAGCGTCACAATCGCCTTTTTCCACGGTCGCGCGTCGGCGACGAAAAAGCCGCGGCGCGTGCGCGTCGTCTTCGATTTACCCGGCATGCGCATGGTGTTCACTTTGACCACCTTCACGCCGGGAAACATCGTCTCGACGGCTTGCTTGATCTCATATTTGTTGGCTTCGAGCGCGACTCTGAAGGTGTAGCGCGGCACGATGGTTCCCGCATTGACGCCATGCTCTCGGCGGGTGTTTTGGAGGTCCACGCTTTTTTCAGTGATAATGCCGTGCCGGATGACCTCGGTAATCTCCATGATCTATTCCTCCTGGCTCCGGCTCCGGCGCCGCTTCGCACCGCCGTCTTCGCTCTTCGCCTCGGATGTCGTCTCCGTCGCTTCAGCCGTCGCAGTCTTGCCGCGCTTCGCCGGAGTCTCCGCCGCTGCCGCCGTCTTCGCCGCCAGCTCGGCGCGGCGCTGCTGGCGTCGCGCCACAACGTTCGGATGGCGCTTCATCTGAAGCCGGTCATCCGCCTCCGCACCAAAGGCATCCACGATCTTGCCGACGGAAGCCACTGGCAGGAGCAGATGATCATATTTCAGCAGCTCGACCACGTTGATCGAGGCTACGTTGCCCAGCTTCACGCGGTGGATGTTGCGAGACGAGAGAATGACATTCTCGTCGCGCTCCGGCAGCAGCAGCAGCACATGCCGCTCCAGTGGTAGCCCGGCCAGCAGCTCTTCCATCAGCCGCGTGCGCGGCTCCTCGAAGGTCAGCGCATCCATCAGCAGGATGCGCCCATTCGCGGCCTTGTCCGAGAGCGCCGCGCGGATGGCGATGCGCTTCATCTTGCGCGGGATGGCCCGCTCATAGGCATGCGACTGCGGGCCAAAGACCGTGCCGCCGCCGCGATAGTGCGGTGCGCGCGTCGAGCCTTGACGGGCGTGGCCGGTGCCTTTCTGGCGATACGGCTTCTTGTTGCCGCCGCTCACCTCGGAGCGCGTCTTCGTATTGGCCGTTCCCTGCCGGCGGTTCACAAGCTGCGCTGTGACCACCTGATGCAGCAGAGCCGTGTTGACGGGCGCCCCAAAGACGTAGGAGTCCAGCTCTTCTTCACGGACGACTTTGCCGTCCATATCATATACATTCGCGGAGGGCATCGTTATCTCCTCACACTCCCGCTACGGCACGCTCGAGATGCTCCACGCTTTCGAGGCCGCGCCGTGCGACGAGCTCCAGCGTTTCGGCGCCCTTGCGAATCATCACGAGTCCGCCGTTGGGTCCGGGTATGGAGCCGTTCACGACGAGCAGGTTGCGCTCAGGGTCAGCCTGGAGGATCTCCAGCGCCTTGATGGTCACCCGATCGTTGCCCATTCGGCCCGCCATGCGTGTACCCTTGAGCACACGCCCTGGCGTCGTGCCAGGGCCAATCGAGC
The DNA here is from genome assembly GCA_035310125.1 of Ktedonobacterales bacterium. Taxonomy (GTDB): domain Bacteria; phylum Chloroflexota; class Ktedonobacteria; order Ktedonobacterales; family JADMIN01; genus DATGEP01. The sequence goes on along the minus strand of DATGEP010000004.1, from coordinate 1,554 downwards.
CGGGAGCGCGGGCGCGGTCGGACTGGCCGTGCGTGCGCGGGCCGCCACGGAAGCCGTGGCGCTTCATCACCCCCGCGAAGCCCTTGCCCTTAGAGGTGCCGATCACGTCAACACGCTCGCCCACGAGAAACATCGCGGCATCCACGGTGTCGCCGACGGCGGGCGGCGCACCGCCAACTACCTTCACCTCGCGAAGCACCGCGAACGGACCGAGAGAACGACCCGCACCGCGACGGCGCCGGGTGCGGGCGACCTTATCACCCTTACCGGACGCCTCCGCCTCATCGGCTTCGGTCTCCGTGGCTTCGCCGCTCTGCGCCGTCGCCTTCGAGCGCGCCTTCTGACGCGCCTTCGCGGACTCCTGCTGCGCCTTGCGGCGCTGGCGTGGCGTCTGCGGCAGCGAATGGCCGAGATGTCCGAGGATCGGGCGCGGCGTATTCTTCTCTTTGGCGGTACCAAATCCCAGCTGCACGGCTTCATAGCCGTCGGTGATGGCTGTCTTTACCTGCGTCACTGTGCAGGGGCCAGCCTCGATCACCGTCACCGGAATCGACGCGCCATTGGGGCCGAAGATTTGGGTCATGCCCACCTTGCGGCCCAGCATTGCACTCAACATGCTGAGTTCTCTCCCGCGGCGCGCGTCACAAGGCGCCAGCAGCTCGTTACTTTCGGTGATCCTGGCGGCCTGGCAAGGCCAGCCCACGGTTGGGTGACCCAGAAGAGCTTGCGCCCCTCGCCGCATGCTCCGGCACTGATGTGCCGGGAGCCGAATCACGCGCATTGAGACGTATCCACGTTACGCAATGGAACCGCAGATACGCGGCATAGCAAGCTATGCCAATTCGAGCTGACTCGCCCCTCGTGCCGACGCCGCTCGTCGGCATTCGGACGGTCTCAACGACCTACAACTTGATCTCGATGTCCACGCCCGCCGGCAGATTCAGCCGCGTCAGCGCCTCCACCGTCTTTGTCGTCGGCTCCACGATGTCAATCAGCCGCTTGTGCGTGCGGATCTCGAACTGCTCGCGGGAGTCTTTGTCAATGAACGGCGACCGCAGCACCGTGTACTTTGCGATCTCCGTCGGCAGCGGCACCGGACCCGAGACCCGTGCGCCGGTGTTCTGCGCGGTGTCCACGATCTGGGCCGCGGACTGATCCAGTATCCGGTGGTCGTAGGCCTTGAGCCGGATGCGGATCCGCTGTTTGGTGATGGTAGCCATCTCGCCCTTTTCTGCAAACTCCCGGCACGCAAGGCGCCGGAGTACGCGGCACGGGTTAAGGCCCAGTGGGACCGTTCACGCCGTGTGGCGGCCTTGAAAGACCACCAGTGTTTACTGCCCGCTGTATACGGGCTTTTGCTACAACGATTGGCCCCGCTCCAGAAGGAACGAGGCCAATCCAAATACCTACAACTCCACCTTGGTGACGACGCCGGCGCCGACGGTGCGGCCGCCCTCCCGGATGGCGAAGCGGCTGCCCTCTTCGAGGGCCACCTGCGTGATCAGCTCCACCTCCATCGTCACGTTGTCCCCCGGCATGATCATCTCTACCCCT
>DATGEP010000003.1:0-38431 GCA_035310125.1 Ktedonobacterales bacterium | reverse complement strand
ATGCTCTGCCTTCAGCTCCGGGTGTCCCATGACCTCGCAGAGCATGCGGCTCAGCTCGAGCAACGTTGTCTGTGTGCCGGATGCAACATTCAGCGCAATATCCGAGGCATCGCTGACCAGCGCGCGGATGTTGGCGCGCGCCACGTCACGCACGAAGACGAAGTCCATGGATTGCGAGCCATCGCCGAAGATGATCGGCGGCAGTCCCTGGTCAATGCGGTCCATCCAGCGAATCATCACTTCTGTGTAGACACCGTAGATATCCATGCGTGGACCGTAGACATTGAAGTAGCGCAGGGCAACGTATGGAAGGCCCGCCACCTCATTGTAGCTGCGCAGCAGATGCTCATTGGCGATCTTGGCCGCGCCGTAGAGGGTGCGATTATTGTAGGGGTGTCGCTCGTCAATAGGCAGATAGTCCGGCTCGCCGTAGACTGACGCGCTGGAAGCGGCGACAATCTTTTTCACGCCCGCTTTCACCGCCGCATCCACCACGTTGAAGGCGCCATCGTACATAACGGCATGCGCGGCGAGAGGATCGGCCGCGCAGTGCGTAATGCGCAGCGCGGCCTGGTGGAATACGTAATCCACACCGCGCATGCAGCGCTCGACCAGCGCGCGGTCGGCGATGCTGCCCTCGACAAGGGTTACCTGCCCACGCGCCGCGGCAGCTGCAAGGTTCTCGCGGTTGCCGCGGATGAGATTATCTATCGCGATTATCTCATGGACCCGCTCATCAATGAGCAGGTCGGCAATGTGTGAGCCGATAAACCCCGCCCCACCCGTAATTAAAACGCGACTCCCCGCCAATTCGTAGCCCATGTTCTCTCTCTTCCACGGCCACTTCCACCCCTCATGCTCGATGCGCTTCATCGCGCATCGCGTGGTGTGGAATGAGCATTAGAACGCTCTTTTTCTGGAATCTATGCTACTTCATAGGGGTTTTGTGGGAAGTCAAACATCAGTGATGATTAGGTTAAGCTTTTTACATTTGCGTTCGCGTACAGTGAGTTTGTCAGTCCGATTGGCAGATCCTGCCGTCGAGCCTGCTACGGATTACTCAGGAGTTTTAGGCTCGGATCCGGAGGATGCTGTGCCATCTGGCTTGGCGGTGTCAGCGGGACCGCCGTGGATTTGGAGCATGCGATCCATTTCTTGCCGCATAGCCTGAATATCTGGATAGGAGCGATAGACACTGGCGAAACGAATGTACGCGATAGGGTCCAGCTTACTCAAATGTTCCATGACCATTTCGCCGATAATGCGTGTTTCCACCTCCGCCGTGCCAAGTTTATATAGATCGTTCTCCACGTTCTCGACAATAGCTTCCAGCTCTCCAACGGGGATGGGGCGCTTCTGGGCGGCATGCCGCAGGCCAGTTTCGAGCTTCTCGCGCTTGAATGGCTCTCGCCGGCCGTCGCGTTTAACGACCATCAGCTCAGGCAGCACCACGCGCTCCACTGTGCTGAAGCGTTGAAGACAGCGCTCGCAGCGACGCCGGCGATGGATGGTGCCGCCTTGATCACGCGAGTCGGTCACACGCGATTCGAGAAACCCACAATATGGACACTTCATGACACCTCTGGCTCCCCGCGCGACCGCCGTGGTTGCTGGCCCGCATCCTTGTTTCCGCGAGCCAATACGTGTACCGCAGTATACCACACTACCGCTGAGTGTCATCCCAACGCGCGCGTGGGAATAAACCAGATCGCTCTTGATTTAGCCTTCAGCCGTAAGCTCGTTGCGAACGGCGAACACACCAGATACATGCCAGGCGTCTTGCTCAGCGGAGGCGCGATGGCGGCGTGAGGGCACAGCGCCCACGAGGGTGACCTCACCGTCGCGAACACTAACGCGTATGCGGGCCGTGTATGGGGCAAGGGCAGGATTCTCGTCAAATATGCGGATGACGTCGCCCGCGATATCGCCGTCACCTCGCAGCCGCGTCGCGGATGCGACCTGCTCCGCGCTCGCATTGAGGTTCAGGATCATCCCACCGCCGCGGAACCACCGCCGGCCTGTGTCAGATTTCGTGGACTCCGCCCACGCCGCCGACAGTAACAACCGCTGGCCATTGACGGGCAGTAAGAAGGCGAATGGGTCGGTGAGGATGTCAATAGTGGCGCGCACGTCGCTCCGGATATGCACCAGAAGATCGGTAGCCAGGCCAGCACGCGCGTCAATCGCGATGCCCTCCAGCCGGCCCAGATAGCCGTCGTGACAGGAGACGCGCATGCCGCCCCGCAGCTCCAGAATCTCCGGCGCGGGAGCGGGCGTAGGCGACTGTGCGCGATTGAGCGGGTACATACGGATGAGCCGGCGTAATGGCTGGCGCATGTCGCTCGGGCGCAAGCGCAGCCATACCTCGCCGGTGGACGGGTGCAGGCGCACGGCATCGAGCCGGCCAGAGGGACCCTCCAGCCCGCGATACCGTTCGGGGATACTTGGCACATCCGCACTGAGCACTTTGCTGCCAAACCGCAGCACACGGCGCGCTGGTGCGTCGCCGCCAATATTTCGCTCGCTAAACAACCACCTGCTGCCAGGACCGCTCGTCGCCACTGCTTCCTCCGCCACGCCGTACTTCTTGTCGTCGCGCACCGCACTCGCGCACTGGCCGGCGCACGTGAGCCGCCGAGATTATCTTAGACCAGTACGGAGATTCCCGCAAGGTTCGCTATGTAGACGGTTCGCACGCGGGAGTCGCCACAGTCCCTGTGTACCGATACGAGTTGGGGTCTGGCGCGATTGCAACCACAGCGTTACAATAGAGACGCTCATTTTCGAGAGCGTGGCGGGGCGGAGGCGGGCGTTGCCGCTTGTCGCACCTGTCACGGGCGAGATAGCCATCCCGAACGAACCCAATTAGGAGGGATACGTGGATCCTAACCTCATTCTGTTGATTATCGCCGCGGTGCTGTCGGTGCCAGGCGGTTTATTCGTCTCGTTCCTGATGAGCGAGCCACGCGCGAAATGGCTGAGCCTGCTCGGCGCGATCATCGGTGTTGCCGGTGCCGCGGCAGCTATCTTCTACTATATCACCGCTTCCAGCCCCAGCATTGACGGTCTGTCGTTCGCGATTGGCACGTTCTTTGGCTGCTCGACGGGCGCATTCGCGGGCGCGCTCATCGTGAACTTCCTGGTCGGTCTCGCCGGTCGCCCTCAGGAGTCTACGCCGGAATATTAGCGAACCACACAATGTGCTGCTTACCTGAATCGCATGGTCGCCATCGGAATACTCGCGGCGGCCATGCGATTTCGTTGAGTGGCTCCCGCACCTATCTCATGAGAGCAAGCCATCGTGAAGACCGCCCATGGGTGCGTGGAATCGGCCGGTGGACGCTCAATATAGAGGCACTAGACGGGCAGTATAGAATAGGGGCATGTCGCCGTTCTAACCGTTTCTTTCGTGACACTGGGAGATCTGCCATGCAGCCTATGTCTTCGGGTGCCGCTGCCGTTACGGGTGTGGCCACCACTCAAGTGCTGCGCTGCACGCTCTGCGGTAAACCTGTCACTCCGGACGCGCTGGGGTTTAGCGAATGCCCCTGTGGGTGGGGCGGGCTGGAAGACCCGGTCGAATCGGCACATGGGCTGAGCCGGCGCATTACGTTGATTGACAGACGCTGGGCGGCGGCGCTAGCTCGCCACAGGAACGATGACGATTTGGCTTCTCGCCGCTAGGCGTTGCACCCTTCCTCTACCACCGTAGCGGCAGGCCGTGACGCCGTCGCCGCGGGAGATATGAGCGTGAAGCCGAGAACAGCGGAAAGCTCGCGCAGGGCGGCTGCCTGAGCAGAAGATCCACTCGCCAGAGCACTGGCGGCGAGTCTGTCGAGAGCGCCGAGCGCGCGCTCCGTATGGAAGTCATCTTCGAGCGCGGCAATAAGCTCCAGCCGGGCCTGATGAATGACCGCATCTTCAGCGCCGTCGGCTGAAGAGCTATCTTTCGCGAGCGCGGCGGCCGTCGCGAGCCGGGCGGCGAGGCCGGCACTCGCGCGCATGTTCTCGTCCGAAAACTCCCACTCGTTGCGGTAGTGGTGCGAGAGGAGCATGGCGCGTATGGCATCGGGAGTGTACTCGCGCAGGAGGTTACGCACGAGGATGAGATTGCCGAGGGACTTGCTCATCTTCTCGCCGCCGAGGAAGACCATTGCGCAGTGCATCCAGATGCGAACGAAGGGCCGCTCGCCAGTGGCGTTCTCGCTCTGCGCAATCTCACTCGTGTGGTGTGGAAACATGAGATCCGCGCCGCCGCCGTGAATATCTATGCGCTTGCCGAGGTACTTGATTCCCATGGCGCTACACTCAATGTGCCAGCCGGGGCGCCCTGGCCCCCATGGACTGGGCCACGCCGGCTCGCCCGGCTGCTGGGCCTGCCACAGCACGAAGTCCAGGGGGTCTAGTTTGCGCGGATCGTCAGGAAAATTGCCGCGCTCGTTGGCGGTAGCGAGCCAGCTCTCGTAGCCGACGTAGCCCGCCGCATTCGCGAGGTGGCCGAAATCGGCATCGCTCTTCACGGAGAAGTACACCCAGCCGTCCCGCACATAGGCGCAACCCTGCTCGATGAGCTTCTCAATCAAAGAGATCATCATTGGCGTCTCGCCGCTGGCCTTCACATACGAATCGGGATAGCCCACATTGAGCGCGCGCAGGTCGGTCCAGTAGCGCTCGGTCTCGCGGGTGCCCAGCACATCCCACTCCAGGCCAACCTCGCGCGACTTACGGAGGATGTCATCGTCAATGTCGGTGACGTTCTGCACGTAGCGGACGGTGACGCCGCGCCAGCGCAGATAGCGGACGAGCGAGTCATAGATCACGTTGATGAAGGCATGGCCGAGGTGCGTCGTGTCGTAGGGCGTTATACCACAGACATACAGCGATACCGAGTTCTCCACGGGATCGAGCGGCTCGATCTGTTGAGACAGTGTGTTATGTAATCGCATTGGATACATTCTCCTCCCGTGGATGCCAGGCCGGTAATTGAAATAGGGTCGTCGCATTATGCCAGGTGGCGGCCGCCAAATCTTCAAATGACATGTTGCGTAGCTCGGCAATGTGGTGCGCGGTGATAGCGACGTGGCGCGGCTCGTTGCGCTTGCCCCGGAAGGGCGGTGGCGCGAGGTACGGTGCGTCAGTCTCGACCAGGATGCGCTCCAGGGGCGCCCAGGCAGCTACCTCGGCCAGCTCGATGTTACGCGGGAATGTGACAGGACCAGCGAACGAGAGATAGAAGCCGAGATCGAGCGCGTCGCGGGCCATACTCTTGTCGCCAATGAAGCAATGGAAGACACCGCTCAGCCCGGCGCCGTGCTCGCGCAGCGCCGCCACCATCTCGGTGTGCGATTCGCGATTGTGCAGGATGATGGGCAGATCCCGTTCGCGGGCAAGATCAAACTGCGCGACGAGCGCCTCGCGCTGCACGTCGCGCGGGGAGAGATCGCGATAAAAGTCTAGGCCGATTTCGCCGATGGCGACAACACCTGGCTCACGAGCCAGCGCCCGCTGTGCGGCCAGCGCCTCAGGCGTGAGTGTAGAGGCATCGTGCGGGTGAGTGCCGGTTGCGGCGAAGATCCGGCCAGGATACTTGGCGGCGAGAGTGATGGCTGCGCGACTGGTCTCAACATCTATGCCGGGGACGATCAGGCGTTCGATTCCCTCCGCAAAGGCGCTCCGAATCACCCGATCACGATCAACGTCGAACTGGTGCATCTGTACATGGGTATGCGTGTCTATTAGCACGTTTGCTTCATTCCTCATCCAGATTCGGGGCCGGATGCGACGCCGAACAGGGCACTCCACGCCCGCGGCACTCAAGAAGTATAGGGGGCAGGAGCACACACTGTCAAATGTGAAGCATCGCACGGAATGGATAGATTTCCCGCTGGCCATCCCATACAGTAGTGAGTATGATAGACGCTCGCACTGTATGACGGCGATCATCCTGCTTTCCGGCGTTCATTCTCTGCTCGCTGAAGGTGTGGCGGGCGGATACGATAATTGTGGAGGCATCCGTGCTATGACTCTCGACACAGGCGCGACCGTCACGTACCGTAGATTGTTCTCCGCGAGCGGCTTCGCGCAGCTCGCGGGCGGCGCGGTGCTGGCGCGCACAGCAGGCGGGTTGATCCAGGTGGCGCTGGTGCTATATGTGCTTCAGACATTTCATTCACCCGCGCTGGCTGGTGTCACCGTCTTTCTGAGCGTCGCGCCCGGTCTCGCTGTCAGCCCTATTGCCGGCGCATTGCTGGACCGGCATGGGCGTGTGCGGATGATTCTGCTTGACTATTGCGTCGCGACACTCACGATGGTGCTGCTGGCGGCGCTGGTAATAACACATGCACTGAGCGCGCCACTGCTGTTGCTGATCGTCGGCGTAAGCTCGCTGACGGGGCCACTCAGCGCGAGCGGCAACCGCTCGCTCTTCCCACTTGTGGTGTCACGCGAGCTGTGGGATCGCGCGAATGCGGTTGATAGCGGGAGCCAGGCATTGGCAATAGTGATCGGCCCAGCGCTGGCCGGTGCGCTGATTGCCTGGGTCGGCGGACCGGGTGCGTTTGCCGCTACGGCATTGCTCTATGCGCTTGCGGCGGTCCTACTCGTTGGCTTCAAGGACCCCCAGATAGCGAGCGGGCGCGCGCAACCGTTGCTGGTGTCGGCTTGGCAGGCGCTGCTCTTTGTCGTGAAGCACCCTACGTTGCGCGGCATCATGCTCACACTCTGGTGCGCTAACCTCGGCTTCGGCGCGGTCATCGTTGGATTGCCGCTGCTGGTCTTCACTCGCTTCCACTGGGGCGCCGACGCGGTCGGGAATCTGTGGGCGCTCAGCGGGGTCGCGACGGTGGCATCAGGTCTCTTTTTCGGACGCATACAGACGGAGGGACGCGAGCGGGTAATCGTGGCGTTCGGGATGGGTGTTTCGGCGCTATCAATTCTCGCGATGGTCGTGAGCACGACGCCGCTGATGCTGGTGATCAGCATGCTTCTGGCTGGGTCGTCCGCCGCGCCGACTGATCTGGGACTTTTCGCGTTGCGCCAGCGCCGAACCGATCCCGCCTGGTTTGGCCGCGTCATCGCGGTCTCGATGAGCCTGAACTATGCCGGCAGTCCGGTCGGCTCCGCTCTGGCCGGCCCGCTCCTGGCGCACTCGCTGGCGCTCGCGCTGGTACTGGCGGCGGTGGTGAGCGCCGTGGGAACGATCATGCCGTTTATGGTGATTCCGCGCGAAGGGTAAGTGCGCGTACGGCCTGGCGCTGGGCACGCCGGTTGGAGGGCAAGCTCCTTATTTACTACATGGCGGATCTGTGGCTGGACCTCTCATTCCGACGTCACCTTCAGCACCAGCGCATACGCCTCCCGCCTGGGAATGTCGAACTCAGCGGCGATCTGGGTGGCAGCGTCGCGCGTCCGCAAACCGCCAGCCAGAAGCTCGCGCAGGCGGGCGCGCGCAGCCTCGTCGCGGTCCGCCGGTGACTGAGGCTCTTCCGCATGGTCGCCATGCGCTGAGCCAGCGACGACGAGCGTAAACTCGCCGCGCGGGGCGACCTCGCCAGAGAAGTAGGTGCGCACGGTCGAGATGGTGCCGCGTACCCACTCCTCGTGCAGCTTGGTCAGCTCGCGAGCCGCGGCCATCTGGCGGTCGCCAAGCACCGTGCGCAGATCGTCCAGACAGGCGAGAAGACGGTGCGGCGCTTCGTAGAGGATGAGCGTATGTGGCAGCGACCGCGCGGCTTCCAGTGCGGTGCGGCGCTCGGCGGGACGGCGTGGGAGGAAGCCCAGAAACGTGAACGTGTCCGTGGGCAAGCCGGAGGCGACGATGGCGCTGACAGCGGCTGTGGCCCCAGGGATGGGAACCACGGCATAGCCAGCGGCAAGGGCTGCGCGTACGAGGTCCTGACCAGGATCGGAGAGTGCGGGCGTGCCGGCATCCGAGACGAGCGCCACGTCGCCCTGTGCCAGCGCCGCCAGCAGGAAGTCGCGGCGCGCCGTCGGGCTGTGCTCGTGGTAGCTGATGGTCGGAGTGGCGATGGTAAAGTGGCTGAGTAGCTTGCGCGTGTGACGGGTATCTTCGGCGGCGATCAGCGGCGTCTCGCGCAGCACACGCAGCGCCCGCAAAGTGATGTCCTCAAGATTGCCGATGGGTGTGGCGACGAGATATAGCGTGCCCATCATCCGGCCCAGAGATCGGTATCGAGCAGGATTGTCATAGGCCCATCGTTGACCAGCTCAACCTCCATATGTGCGCCGAAGCGTCCACCTTGCACCGGCACGCCAAGGGAGCGCAGCTCATCCACAACGCGTTCGACGAGTGGCGCGGCAAGTTCTGGCGCCGCCGCGCCGGTGAAGCCAGGGCGGCGACCGCGTCGCACATCAGCATATAGGGTGAATTGTGAGACGACCAGCGCGCCACCGCCAGAATCACGCACGGATAGATTGATCTTTCCTTGCTCGTCGGCGAAAATGCGAAGTCCGGCAATCTTATCGGCCATGAGCCGCGCATGCGCTTCGGTATCGTTTGGACCGACCCCTAGCAGGATCACCAGGCCGGGTGCTGGATCGAGCCGGCCAACCTCTTCGCCGCCTGTGACGACGCGCCCACTGGCCGCGCGCTGCACTACCGCTCGCACACGCTACTCATTTGCGGCGGCTTTAGGTGCTGCCGTTTCGGTCTTCGTCTCGGTTTTCGTCTCAGTAGTGCTTTCGGCAGTGGACGCCGCCGTCGCGGGCAACGACGCCGTATCGCTTTTCGCGCCGTTACTTCCAGACTTGCGATTGTCCGTGCTATAGAAACCAGAACCCTTGAATACCAACCCAACTGGGTAGACGATGCGATGAATTTCGCTGCCGCAAGTGGGACACGTAGTTAGCGGCTCATCACTCATCTTTTGCCAAACCTCGAAGCGAGCGCCGCAGGATCGGCAAGAATAATCATACGTAGGCATAGCCGCGCTCACAACCTCCATATTTGTTGTTTAGTAGTGCCAAGCCACGCTGGCCCAAAGCCGCGCTGACTCAAGGCCGGAAATCGCTTGAAGCGCCATTGAGATGGCGCTCTGCTTCCGGCCCTTCCCGTATTATAGCACGTCGGATGCCCACCTGCCCGGCGGCTATGTACGACCGAACAGCGTCGCCAGTGAGGCCAGCCACTCCGCTACCTGCGGCGTAAGCTGCCCGGCGGTCATGCGCCATTCCCAGTTGCCGTCGGCGCGCGACGGAAAGTTCATGCGCGCCTCTGTGCCAAGGCCAAGCACATCCTGCATGGGTACGACGGCCAGATTTGCCACCGAAGCGAACGCGGCGCGGATCATTGCGGGAACTACGTCGTCAGGTTCGCAACCGAGGTAGCGGAGAATGTGGGTGCGCTCGTGGCCGGTTCGGGACTCGAACCATGCGTACGTAGTGTCGTTGTCATGTGTGCCGGTATACACGATGATGTCACGCGTGAAGTTGTGGGGTAGATGAGACCTTCTTGCGTCCGCGGAGAATGCGAATTGGAGCACCTTCATGCTCGGAAAGCCTAGACGCTTACGCAGCGCTCGCACGCCCGGCGTAATCTGGCCCAGGTCCTCGGCAATCAAGGGCACGTCGCCCAGCGCGTCGGCGATGGCGGAAAAGAGTGTATCCGCGGGACCGGACACCCAGTGCCCCTCGATGGCTGTCTCGCATGACGCCGGCACTTCCCAATACGCATGAAAGCCGCGAAAATGGTCGAGCCTGATCATATCGTACAGATCTAAAGCTCGCCGCACGCGCTCGATCCACCAGGCATAATCTGTCTCCTGTAACACATCCCACCGATAGAGTGGATTGCCCCAGCGCTGCCCAGTTTCGCTGAAATAGTCGGGTGGCACACCCGCGACGACGGTCGGGTTGCCGCGCGCATCGAGCTGATACAGCTCAGGATGTGCCCAGACGTCCGCGCTGTCGTGGGCGACGAAGATCGCCAGGTCGCCTACGATGAAAATGCCGCGCTCGTGCGCCGCCGCCCGCACCGCGGACCACTGGTGGAAGAAGATGAACTGCGCATATTTCTGAAAGGCGATTTCACTGCCAAGCCGCCGCCGCGCCTCCATGAGAGCCGCCGGATTCCGGGTTGCCAGGGATTCGTCCCAGTGGACCCAGGCGGCGCCGCCATGCTCGGCTTTGAGGGCGGCGAAAAGCGCATAATCGTCGAGCCAGCTACGTTGTGCCTCACAAAATTGCTCGTAGTCGTGGCGAGTCACGGCGGACGCGGAGGTAACGAACCGCAGGTGCGAGCGCCGCAACAGCGCCATCTTCCAGGAAATGACCGCGCCAAAATCCACGCGGTCCCCCGGAAACGCGGGAAGGTTCATCACATCTCCCGCAGCGAGCAAGTCTTCCTCTACGAGCCGCTCTGGAGAAATGAGCAGTGGGTTGCCAGCAAAAGCGGAGAGTATCGCATATGGTGAATTGCCGTAGCCCGTTGGACCGAGCGGGAGCACTTGCCAGAGGGTTTGCCGCGCCGTCGCCAGAAAATCGAGCAGGACATTCGCGGCCGGACCAAAATCTCCGATGCCGAAAGGGCCAGGGAGTGACGTGGGGTGAATCAGGATACCGCCGGCACGCGGCCACTTCATACGGCTTCTCCTGTGGCAGAGTGAATAACGCAGCGCGCCGTGCGTCTCGCCAGGAATAGGAGAGCACACGAGCGGTAGCCAGCGGAACACATATGGGTTCAGTCTATCCGGCTGTGCGAGCTTGGTCAACTGATTCATGGTCGAATGACAGAATTTTCTGGCCGGAGGGGCAGTTACCAGCCTGCCGCGACTCCTTCCGCGCGCGGATCGGCGCCGCCTGAGAAGACGCCCGTAGCCGAGTCAATCACGATGCCCTGCGCGTGACCGACCGCCGCATCCCACGGCCCAATCTCCACCACACGATGGCCAAGGCGCTCCAACTCCGCGATAGTGGCTCGCGGAAAGCGGCTCTCCACCTGCAGCACCTCAGGCTCACCCGGCCGCTCCGCGCCATGCGCCCAGCGCGGCAGCTCAATAGCCGCTTGAATATTCAGCCCATAACGGGCCAGCGCGGTGTAGACTTGCGTATGAATCGGGGGCTGCGTGTCGCCGCCCATCGTGCCGAAGATGACGGCGGGCCGATCATTCTTCAGCGCCATCGAGGGAATCAGTGTATGCAGCGGGCGTTTGCCGGGCGCGAGCGTGTTCGCCGTGTCCGGGGTAAGCGAGAAGTACGCACCGCGATTCTGCAGCACGATGCCTGTCCCATCCACCACCAACCCACTGCCGAAGCCGCGATAGTTGCTCTGAATGAGTGAGACCGCGTTGCCGTCCGCATCAGCCGCGCAGAGATAAATGGTGTCACCATCGAATCTGCCCGGCGCCAGCGAGGTCTGCGCGCGCTCGGTGGCAAGTAGTGCGCGGCGCTGATTGAGATACTCCGGCGCGATCATCTGCTCTGGATCAACGCGCATGTGCGCTGGATCGCCTAGATACTCAGCGCGGTCGGCCCAGGCGAGTTTCTTCGCCTCCACTGTCACATGCACCGTCTCCGGTGAGAGCGGCCCAGCGCCCAGCTCCAGCCCGTCGAGCATGCCGAGCATCTGAAGCGCCGTCACACCCTGCGTGTTAGGCGGTAGCTCGTAGATGTCCAGCCCGGCGAAAGGCACGTGAAGCGGCGTCACCCAATCGCTGGCATGCGCCGCCAGATCATCGGGCGTTATCAGTCCGCCCTCGCGCGCGAAGAAAGCCGCGATCTGCTCGCCAATGTCCCCTCGGTAGAAAACGTCCGGCCCATGATCCGCGATAGCTCGCAGCGTGCGCCCCAGGTCTGGCCGGCGTAGGATGCTGCCTGCTGCCGGAATCCGCCCATCCGGTAGAAAATGCTCACGGAACGACCAGTGCGTGTGACTGGCGGTGCTCATGAAGGTCAGGCCGCGATGAAGCAGTGGCCCAACTGGGAACCCCTCTTCGGCATAGGTGATGGCCGGCGCTAATGCGCGGGCTAATCCCAGGCGCCCGAACCGCTCCGACGCCACACCCCAGCCGTCGGCGCAACCCGGCACAGTTATGCTGTGCACTCCAAAGCCCGGCATGCTCGCGAAGCCAAGCGCTGCGTATCGCTCAAGGGTCGCCGTGCGCGCGGAGCGTCCGCTGGCGTTCAGCGCGTGCAGCCGCGCCGATCTGGCGTCGTAGAGTAAGAGAAAGAGGTCGCCGCCCAATCCTACCAGCTGCGGAAACACCACCTGAAGCACGGCATTGGCGGCTATAGCGGCGTCCAGAGCGTTGCCGCCAGCCTTGAGCAAGTCTAGTCCCGCCTGAGCGGCCAGATAGTGTGGTGCGGCGACCATGCCGTGTGTCGCCATCGTCGTCGCGCGGTGCTGCGAATACTCGGTCATGTCGGACCTCGTTCTCAGGCGGGAATCTATTTGGTAAATGGAGGGCTGACCCACTCCCGCGTTCGGTGTCATGGAAGTCATGGAACGACTTTCCATTTATTGGGACCGAGCAGTATACTACGCAGAGCGGGGCGTAGATGTCAACCTTGCGCCAGTTGAGAACAGGCCCGTGACAGCGAGCTATGCGACGCTACGCCTCCAGCCGCGACTTGACTGCCAGCTCATTGAGGATCCCAGATGCCGTGGTATCAGGCAATCATTCTTTTCATCGCCGCCGTCTTTGGCGGAATGCTCAACTCGGTGGCTGGCGGCGGTAGCTTCATTACCTTCCCAACCCTGATCTTTGCCGGTGTGCCCTCCGTCAACGCGAACGCTACCAGCACTGTCGCTCTCTGGCCCGGCACCCTTGCCACCATCGGTGGATATCGCGGCGCGCTGCGTATTGAGCGGCGCCTACTGTTGCTGCTGGGCGGGGTTAGCGTCCTCGGCGGCGTCCTCGGCGCGATTGTGCTGCTTCATACCGGGCAAGCGCTCTTTCTCCATCTCGTGCCATACCTGCTATTAGTCGCGACACTGCTTTTCGCGTTCGGCGGCCCGATCACCTCGCGCTTGCGCGGGCGCACCAACGACAAAACTGGCGGCGCTGGACCTTTCCAGCTCTCCCAGGCCTGGGTGGCCTCGCTTCAATTCGTGATCGCCCTCTATGGCGGCTTCTTCGGTGGTGGCATCGGCATCCTGATGCTCGCGACCCTCTCGCTGATGGGAATTGAGGATATTAACAGGGCGAACGCCTTGAAAGCGGTCCTGAATGCGTGTATCAATGGCGTTGCCATCGTGACATTCATTGTCGCGGGCGCCATCTTCTGGGGACAGGCGATTGTGATGATTTTTGGCGCCATCGTCGGCGGCTATGGTGGCGCTACCGTCGCCCAGCGTCTCAATCCAAAATTGCTGCGCGGCTTCGTCATCCTCGTCGGAATCGCCACGTCCGTCTATTTCTTCGTGCGCGGATAGCTGATTCCGGCGATTCCCTTCGGGAATATTCAGGATGCGGGTGCATCTGATGACGGTAACGGGCGGTAGATTTCGATAAGGCGGTTGTCCGGATCGCTCAGATGGGCTGTGCGAGCGCCCCACTCTGGGCGGTCGCGCGGGGAGGCGACGGACATGACGCCCCGCGCGACCAGATCAGTATAGGCCGTGTCAACATCATCCACTTGGAAGAAGAGCACGGTCTGGAGCGCTACACACAGGCGCCGGCGTTGTTTGACCACTCTTGCTGCACGGTATAGTTGCCAATCTTCTTCGTCTGCCACGCGCAGATGTCGCCAATCTCGCCATTGTTCTGGTCGTACCACCCCTGCCCCGGTATCGCATCGGTGATGGCCTCGCACAGCTCGTGAGAGCTGGTTGAGGTCAGGGCATCCAGCGTGGACATGGAGCCCAAACAGCCACCACAGTTGGCAAACGGCATCACCGCGTAGAAGATGGTGTTATTGATCGCGTCATGGTAGCCACAGAATGCCTGGCACGAACGGCTACCGCCCTGCACAACCGCCACGCCTGGCTGCAGATACACGAAATACAATACGTTTGGCCCCGGCTGCGGAAACTGCGAATTAGTGGCAATCTCCTGGTTGAGCATGTGCTGGATTGCGTGGTCGCTGACCGTGTGGTGGAGCGCCGGCTTCGTGATGGTTGCCGTGCCGATGCGCTTGCCATGTCCGATGTGGTAGCTGCCTGTGCTGTACTCGCCAAGCTGATCCATGAGTGGACTGGTCAGGATGTTGTCAAAGAAGGCATTGATCTGGGTTGCCAGCTGGCTCTGCGCCGCCGTCCACGCCGACCCCCAGAAGACCGTAAACACCTCGACGCTGGTCAGTAATTGACCACCCTCATACGTGAGGTGTGGTGGTGTTGCCGCCGCCTGTGCTTCTAACGTTGGCGCCTTCACTTCGTCGGGCACGAATAGCGGCACTACGCGGACTGTGTCATGTGGTCCCGGCAGGACCATTCCAGTGGCGCGAGTCGTGGCCGCTGGAGCCGTGTGCGTCTGTCTCGCCATGTCCCGTTCTCCCTCTCGGTCGTTCCGCGCCGTTGGTCGCCGCAAACGCCCCGTGGCATACTGGATGACTCGTGCGGTACGCCTCGCGCGACAGTTTACCCTCCGGGCGGGTCCTCTCGCCAGGCGAAACCCACAGAATTAGTGACATCTTTGTGCGCGCGTTCGCGAAAAGTGCGGTACTATAGATGTCGGCGGTTCGGCTCATCCTAGCCAAATGGCAAAGCACGGGCGCGGCGTCGCGCCTACCACTCGTTTACGCAAAGGAGCGATCGGCTCATGGGTAAGCCCAGGGTCTACGTAACCCGCATTCTCCCTAGCGCGGGTCTTGACCTCATCACCGACTTTTGTGACGCGACCATTTGGCGTGAGGAGCTGCCTCCGTCGCGCGATGTCATCCTGCGCGAGACTCGCGACGCCGACGGACTCGTGAGCCTCCTCACCGACCATATTGACGGCGAGTTGTTGGATGCCTGCCCGCGCTTGCGCGTCGTCAGCAACTACGCGGTCGGCTTCGATAACATTGATGTGCCTGCGGCTACTGAGCGCGGCGTCCTCGCCGGCAACACGCCCGGAGTCCTCACCGAAACCACGGCGGACTTCGCCTTTGCCCTGCTGATGGCTGCCGCCCGCCGCATCCCCGAAGGCATTGACTACGTGCGCGCGGGCCGCTGGAAGACCTGGGGGCCGATGCTGTTGATGGGGCCGGATGTCCACCATGCCACCCTCGGACTCGTCGGGCTGGGACGCATCGGCAGCGAGATGGCCAAGCGCGCGAAGGGATTCGAAATGCGCGTGCTCTACTACGATGTGATCCGCCATGAAGATCTGGAGCACAGCCTTGGCATCACCTACGCTCCGCTGGATGATCTGCTGGCTCAGGCGGATTTCGTCAGCGTCCACACGCCGCTGACACCCGATACTCACCACCTCATGAACCGCGAGCGCTTCGCGAAGATGAAAGCGTCGGCCATCATCATCAACACATCGCGCGGTCCCGTCATTGATACCGAGGCGCTGGTGGAGGCGCTGCGCGAGCGGCACATTGGCGGCGCTGCACTGGATGTAACCGAGCCGGAGCCGCTGCCCGCCGACCACCCGCTCGTCGCCATGCCGAACTGCATCATTGTGCCGCACATCGCCAGCGCGAGCGCGACGACGCGCGGTAAAATGGCGGAGATTGCCGCGCGCAACCTGATTGCTGGACTCACCGGCAACCCGCTGCCCGCTGGCCTCAATCCAGAGGCGCAAGGCAAGGGCCGGCAAGCCCTCCCGCGCGATTGGTAGCGCACTGGCGGCTCTAAAGAGTTGGCCCACGCAATGTGCCCTGGAGGGCATTCATAGCTCAAGCGCCTGTGCTCCGGCTCCGCAGGGCCGAAAGCGTCATGTATATCGCTCAACGGCGAGCGAGGGAGAAGAAGATGAAATTCGCGAAACGGATGGGACAACTCGGCACCGAGACGGCTTTCGAGGTGCTCGTTCGAGCAAAGGCGCTCGAAGCGCAGGGCCGCGACGTGGTCCACCTGGAGATCGGCGAGCCGGACTTCGATACCCCGGCGCATATCACCGAGGCCGCCTGTGAGGCGCTGCGCCAGGGCCATACGCACTACACCCCCGCGCCCGGCATTCCCGAGCTACGCGAGGCCATTGCTCACGACGCCACTGAGCGGCGCGGCGTAGCCTTCGATCCGGCGGATGTCGTCGTCACACCTGGCGGCAAGCCCATCATGTTCTTCGCTATCCTGGCGCTGGTGGATGAGGGCGACGAGGTCATCTATCCCAACCCTGGCTTTCCCATCTACGAGTCCATGATCCAGTTCGTCGGCGGCACGCCCATCCCCATGCCCATCGAGGAAGCGCGCGACTTCTCGCTCGACGTGGATCGCCTCTGTGACGCAATCGGACCCAGAACGCGCCTGGTCATTCTCAATTCGCCGCACAATCCCACTGGCGGCGTCCTCTCCAAAACCGATCTGGAAGCCATCGCCGCCGCCGTCCTCAAATATCCCGACGTGCTGGTCCTCTCCGACGAGATTTATAGCCGCATGATCTACGAAGGCGAGCCATTCAGCATCGCCGCTGTGCCTGGTATGCACGAACGCACCATCGTTCTCGACGGCTTCTCGAAGATTTACGCCATGACCGGCTGGCGGCTCGGCTATGGTCTCTTCCCGCACGAGCTGGCTCCCGCCATTGCCCGCCTCATGACCAACAGCAACTCCTGCACGGCGGCATTCACGCAGGTGGCCGGAGTTGCCGCGCTCACCGGCTCACAGCAGCCCTCCGAGGAGATGGTGGCGGAATTCCGCCGGCGCCGCGACCTCATCGTGCCCGGCCTCAACGCCATTCCCGGCGTCACCTGCCGCATGCCGCGCGGCGCCTTCTACGTCTTCCCCAACATCACCGGCACGGGCCGCTCCTCGCGCGAGGTCGCGGACCTGCTGCTCACCGAAGCGGGCGTCGCGACGCTGGCCGGCACTTCGTTTGGCGCCTATGGCGAGGGCTACATCCGTCTCTCCTACGCCAACTCCATCGAAAACATCCACAAGGCGCTCGACCGCATCCGCCAGACGCTCGCCGCTCTGCCATCCCTTAAGAGCGGCCAGCCCACCAGCGTGTAGCGCCGATCCAGCCTGAGCTGGAGCCAGACTCGTCACCGCATGGGTGATTGCCTGCTCTTCTCGCCCAGTCGTCAGTGCGCGGCGTCAGCAGACGCGCCGTAGCGCCGGCTGGGCGCCCGGCCACTCCGAAACTTGCGGGCCGCGAAGTCGCGACGGGCCAGCGTCCGCTGCTCCAGGCGCCCATGAGGGCTTTGCCACTCACCAGCATCTGTGCCTCGCGCTGAATATGTCCCGATTTCTTTCGTTGCTCTCGCCTATTTGGCAGCTGACTTTGATATCACCCTGCCATTCCCCTCAGCACCCCTTGACGCGTTGTGCTTGCCGGACTACAATCCAAGCACCGGTGTGGAAACGGTTCCATAACGAGTACCCGCTGAGCGAGTCACAGAGGTTGTCCATGCGACGACGAGCAGTGACAATTAAGGACGTGGCGCGTCGCGTCGGCGTCTCGATTTCCACGGTCTCGCGCGTGCTCAACGACACCTCCTACGTCAGCACTGAGACGCGACAAGTCGTCTTGCAAGCCATTCGCGAGCTCCACTTTGAGCCTAGCCAGATCGCTCGGGGCTTCTCCAACAAGAAAACGGCCACTGTTGGCCTCATCATTCCCGACGTCGCCAACCCGTTCTTCTCGGACGTCGCACGCGGCACCGAGGAAATGGCGATTGAGGACGGTCTCGCCACGATCCTTTGTAACTCTGACTGGAAGAGCGAGCGAGAGGTGATGTACCTCAATCTGCTCCGGGGCCGGTGGGTGGACGGCGTCATTGTCGTGGGGAGCCGCTCCTCGCCAGAGACTATCGAACAGGCAGCAGGAGACGTGCCCTACGTGCTCGTTGAGCGGCTCAACGTGCGCACCGGCTACACTGTCTGGATCGACAACCGACGTGGCAGCGCGCTCGCAACACAACATCTGCTCGATGTCGGATGCCGGCATATCGTCCATATCTCGGGACCTGCTGGCTCGCCCTCCGCCGCCGAGCGGCGGCTGGGGTTCTTGGATGCTATGCGCCATGCGGGGTTTGATTCCTACGAGATAATCGAGGGTGATTACCGCTTTCAAAGCGGGCTCGACATCGGCCGCCAGATCTTCACGAGCGCCGCGATTCCAGACGGGGTGTTCGCTGCCAACGACCTCATGGCGATAGGTGTCCTGCGCGCCGCCGCGCTGGTGGGTGTGCGCGTGCCCGAGCAGGTTGCGGTCATCGGCTACGACAACATCCCGCCAGCCGAGTTTGCCGCTCCCGCGCTCTCAACTGTGGACCAGCCTGCCTACGAAATGGGCAAAGCAGCCATGAAGCTTTTGCTGGCGCGGATGCGCGATCACCCGAGTTCAGACATCGGCCGGCCAGTACCAGCCGGGTCGAGCGCGACCGAGCACCAGATCGAGTTTCAGCCGCGACTCATCGTGCGCGCCTCAACACAGCGTAGCAAAACCTAGCTTCCGCTTTCACTACATAGCATGCCTTTCGACGTACTCGGTTGTAAGGTGTGCCGATAGCAATTCTGGAAGCGTTTCCATGATCGAATATGGTAGTTAGGTAGGCAGACAGGCGGGGAAGCAGGTGAGTAGGTAGGTAGGTAAGCAGGCTCTGGGCTGCCGTTATCACACCTGCCCGGCGCGATGCTGGCGGATCCCCGCCGCGTCCAGTCACTCGATATGCTCAACGGTGAGCAGAAAGAGATGGTCAACGACGATGAAACGTAGCGGTATCCTGCACGGCGAGCTTTCAAGAATTGTCGCAGAGCTCGGCCATGGCCAGCTGCTGGTGCTGGGCGACTACGGTCTGCCGGTTCCTCGTGGTGTGCTATCCATTGACCTGGCGCTGCGTGAGGGCAGCCCCGCCCTAACCGATGTGCTCGCAACAGTGCTCAGTGAGCTTCCAGTCGAATCCGCGCTCCTCGCGTCCGAGCTTGCCCAGACGAACCCCACATACTTCCAGCGGCTGCGTGCTCTCCTCCACGAGACTCCTCTGGAGATAGTCTCGCATGAGGAGCTCAAAGCGGCCTGTCACACGGCCGTCGCCATCGTCCGAACTGGCGAATGGACCCCATACACCAACGTCGTGCTGCGCGCGGGCACCGCGTTCTAGGTTGAGGGAGGTAGCATGACCATGACTACACTCGCCGTGCAGGATGTGTCCAGGTCGTTCGCCGGTGTTGAGGTGCTCCATGCAGTCAGCCTCTCGGTGACGAGCGGGCAGATCCTGGCGCTCGTTGGGGAGAACGGCGCGGGCAAGTCCACCCTGATGAACATTCTCGCCGGTGTGCTGCGGCCCGATCCCGGCTCCGGCTCGATCCTGCTTGACGGTCACCCCGTCCGGTTCGGTGGGGTGTTGGATGCACGCGCGGCAGGCATCAGCATCATCTTTCAAGAGTTGAATGTCTTCCTCAATTTGAGTATCGCCGAGAACCTCCTTCTGGGCAACGAGGCCCGCTTCTCCGGGCCGTCAGGCGTCATCAATCGGGGCAAGTTGGACCGCGAAGTGCGCCGCATCCTCGCTTCGGTGCGCCTCAATCGCGCACCCGACACGCTCGTCGCGAGTCTGGGCGTCGGCGAGCGGCAGCTCGTCGAGATCGGCAAAGCCCTGCTACGCGACATGCGTTTCCTGATTCTCGATGAGCCGACGGCCGCACTCACGGGTCAGGAAACCGAGCGGCTCTTTGAGATTCTGCGCACCCTGCGCGAGCAAGGCGCCGGTATCATTTATATCAGCCACCGCCTGGCTGAGGTGTTCGCCCTTGCCGACACTGTAGCGGTCTTACGCGACGGCCAGATGATCGCCACGCATCGGGTCGCGGATACGAGCGAAAGCGATCTGGTCGCGGAGATGGTGGGCCGCAAGATTGAGCAGCTATATCCGCATGCCGAGACGGCGCCCGGCCCGGTGCTGCTGCGGCTGAGCGACGTCTCGACAGCCTCCATCCATCACGTCTCGCTGCAAGTGCGCGCGGGCGAGATTGTTGGCCTGGGCGGCATGATGGGCTCTGGGCGCACTGAAGTGGCGCGTGCGGTCGCTGGCGTAGACCCCATCACCGCCGGCACGATGGAGCTGGCCGGCCAAGCTGTTCACTTTCACTCTCCTCGAGCGGCGCTGGCCGCTGGCATCGCCTTCGTCACCGAGGACCGCAAATATGACGGCCTGATCCTGCCATTCTCGGTGCGCCAGAACCTCGCCCTCCCATCGCTGAATGCCCGCGAGCGCGGCTCGTTCATTGATCGCCGCGCGGAGCATGCCTTCGTGCGGCAGATTGCCGATCATCTGCGCATCCGACTGCACTCCGTGGAGCAGAGCGCGGAAAGTCTCAGCGGCGGCAACCAGCAAAAGGTGGTGCTTGGCAAATGGCTGGCGCGTAACCCCCAGCTCCTCATCATGGATGAGCCGACGCGCGGCGTCGACGTCGGGGCCAAGGCTGAGATTTACGGCATCATGAACGACCTCAAGCGTGAAGGCAAAGCACTCCTGATGGTCTCCTCAGACCTGCCGGAGCTCCTGGGCATCTGCGACCGTGTCTATGTAATGCGGGACTATACGATTGCTGGCGAGCTGAGCCGCCAGGACATGAGCCAGGTCGCGCTGATGAAGCTCGCCGCAGGAGCAACAGGGGCAGCAGAAGGGAAGAACACACGATGAACGCTCAAACTGCAACAGCCGTGGCACAGGTGCGCTTCCGCACGGGTGCGGACTGGATCGCCAAGCATCGCCTTGGCCCACTGCTCGGCTTCATCATCATTTTCATCGCGCTCTCCGTCATGTCGCGCTCGTTCCTCACTGTCTCCAACCTGCTCAACGTCGCGCTGCAAACGTCCGTTAACGCGCTACTCGCCATCGGCAGCACCTATGTCATCCTGACAGCGGGGATAGACCTGTCCATCGGCTCAGTGCTCGCCTTCAGCTCGGCCGTCGCAGCCGGCCTGATGGTCAGCGGCACCAACCCGTGGTGGGCGGCGCTCATCGGCCTGCTGGTCGGCGGTCTGGCGGGACTGCTCAACGGCCTCTTCATCGCGTATGCACGCCTGGCCCCGTTCATAGTCACCCTCGGCACCCTCACCCTGTTCCGTGGACTCACACAGATCTACACGGCGGGCACGCCCATCTTTAACCTCCCCTCTGGCTTCGCGAACTTCGGCGCAGGCGCCATCGCCGGCATCCCTATCCCCGTGATCATGACACTCATCATCTTCGCCATCGGCGCCCTGGCTCTGTCGCGCACCACACACGGACGCCGGATCTACGCGATTGGTGGCAACGAGCGGGCGGCCCACCTGGCGGGCATACCGGTGAAACGCTACCTGGTCGCAGTGTACGTCATTTCCGGCGTGCTCGCGGCGCTGGCGGGGTTGGTGCTCACCTCGCGTCTGGGTACCGCCGAGCCAACTGCCGGGACAGGCTATGAGCTCGATGCGATCACCGCGGTCGTGCTGGGGGGAACCAGCCTCTTCGGCGGCGAGGGCTCGCTGTGGGGCACCCTGGTGGGTGCGTTGATCCTGGGCGTCATCGGCAACGGCCTCAACCTGCTCAACATCAATGCATTTTATCAAGACGCCATCAAGGGCGCCATCATTCTCCTCGCCATCATGCTGGACCGCAAGCGTACGGCGCACTAGACGCTGTGGCACTGATCCGACCGGCGGATGCTGGCGAGCGAGGGCTTCACGTCGGTGAGCACAGGGAATGGCCCTGTCTCCGTAGTCGGCGCTCTGGAAACGTTTCCAGAGCCGAAAGGAAGGCACTTATGAAGTCGCAATCGTTGTATGTCAGACTGGGAGTGGTGGTAGCCGCACTGCTTGTTTTGGCAGTGACCGCGTGCGCCTCACCTACGACAGGTGGATCAAATGGCAGCACAAACGGCGGGGGCAACAAATATACCATCGGTTTCGCGGTCTCGACGCTGAACAACCCGTTCTTCGTCGCGATGGTCAATGGCGTCAAGGCGGAGGCACAGAAAGAAGGCGTCACCGTCATCGTTGACAATGGCAACAATGACCCCGCCACACAGCTGAACCAGATGCAGGATCTCATCCAGCAGAAGGTGAACGCCATCCTGCTCAACCCGACGGATAGTCAGAGTCTGTCAAGCGCCGTTCACCTAGCCAACAACGCGCACATCCCCGTGATCACGCTTGACCGCAGTGTCACTTCGGGCCAGGTGGCGACGTATATCGCCTCCGACAATATCCAGGCGGGCAAGATGGCAGCAGATGAGCTCATCAAGGCGCTCAACGGTCAGGGGGAAGTGGTAGATCTGCAGGGCAGCCTCGGTACCTCAGCAGAGATTGATCGCGAGAAGGGCTTCACTCAGGAGATTGCTACGGCGTCTGGCATTACGGTGGTCGCGCGCCAGAGTGCGAACTTCGACCGTAGCACCGCGCTCAACGTGACACAGAACCTCCTGCAGGCGCATCCTAATGTCAAAGGGGTCTTCGCCCAGAACGACGAGATGGCGCTTGGTGCGCTCAAGGCTATTCAGCAGGCTAACAAGAGCGGCATCGCCATCGTCGGCATTGATGGCGAGCAGGAGGTGGTCAACGACGTCCAGCAAGGCACGATCTACGCCGACATCGCGCAGCAGCCCATACAAGAGGGCGTGCTTGGCGTCCAGTATGCCGTGACGGTGATCAAGGGGCAATCCATCCCCACCAGCGTCAACTCACCGCTCCAGCTCGTCATCAAAGGGACCACTTTCACTGGCTTCTAGTTCTTTCTGCTAACCTACAGCGGTGGGTTCCCCTGGGATCCTTCGGGGGATCCTTCGGGCACCCACCGCGTGACAGAGGAGCCTTCATGGACACACCCGCATGGTGGTGGGCACAGACATCAACACGGGAGCGCCCACACATCGCAGTGGTTGGCAGCATCAACATGGATATCGTCAACCGCGTCATGGCGTTCCCGCGTCCCGGCGAGACGGTGCGCGCGGTCAGCACGGCGTTCCACGCCGGAGGCAAAGGCGCGAATCAGGCAGTGGCGGCTGCCGCGGCGGGTGGTGAAACTACGCTGATTGCCGCCCTCGGCGATGATCCATTCGCCCCGACGTTGCGCACGGCACTGCAGAACGCGGGCGTGCACGTGAGCTCGGTCGTGCAAAAAGACCTCACGACGAGTGGGCAGGCGACGATTACTATCAACGAGGCCGGGCAGAATACCATCGTGCTCGCGCCGGGTGCGAACGAGCGGCTTACTCCCGAGGATGTGCGAGCGCACACATCTGCCATCCAGAATGCTCACGTGCTGCTCGTCCAGAATGAGGTGCCGTGGGAGACGACCGTGGAAGCGATGCGACTGGCGCACGCGGGAGCGGTGCCCGTCATCTGTAATCCGGCGCCCGCACGTCAGTTATCTACCGACGTATATGCGCTGGTAGACACGCTGATCACCAACGAGATCGAGGCTGCCACTCTCTTGGGCCAACCTATCCCGACCGTCGAGACGGCGATCGTCGCGGCACATGAGCTGGCGGCTCGTGGCCCACGCCGGGTGATCATCACGCTGGGCGAGCACGGCGCGGTACTCTACGATGCGCACGACGACAGCGGGATCAATGTCCCGGCATTCGGTGGCATGCAGGTCGTAGACACGACGGGCGCGGGCGATACCTTCATCGGCTTTTACGCGGTGGGAGCGTTGTCCATGCCCGCGGCGGCAGCGCTGCACGTCGCCACAGCAGCCGCCGCGCTGGCCATCACGCGGCCAGGGGCGCAGGAGGCTGTTCCGACGGCAGACGAGGTGAGCGCCTTCCTCCAGGCGCAGACCGCACGCTCAACCCAGGTCAATTCTGGATAAGGACGAGGCCGTGCCCAATGAACAGGTGGTTGTCCGGGGTCTGCAAGCTGTAGCCGCGCTCCCCGAAACGCTTGCCAGGCAGACGTCGCCTCAGGGGTTGAATGGGGCGACGGGCATCGCCGTTGTCCGGCGCCGGGCAGGAGGCCAGCAATTCGGCGCTCACCTGAGTGTGGACATACTGGGTGTAAAAGCCCTATGAACGTCTAGCAGCCCGATTGCTGGGACAGGTTGAGGATCGTCATGAGCGCGCCTGGACTCAGCCGTCCCCTGGCGCACCCCACTTCACCGCTCGTCGCAGGGGCGTCTCACTTCAAGAGCTGGCTTGCCACGACGATCTTCTGAATCTGATTGGTGCCTTCGTAGATTTGCGTGATCTTGGCGTCGCGGAAGAGCTTCTCGACGGGATACTCACGGATGTAGCCATAGCCGCCGTAGATTTGCACAGCGTCGGTCGTCACCGCCATCGCGACATCGGAGGCGAAGTTCTTGGCCATGCTGCTCTCGTAGAGAAACGGGCGGCCAGTCTCGGTGACTTTGGCGCTCCACCATGTCATGAGGCGGGCGGCCTGCACATTGGTCGCCATGTCGGCCAGCATGAACTGAATACCCTGATTGGCGGCGATAGGCTTGTCGAACTGGACACGCTCCCTGGCGTAGTCGCGGGCGTATTCATAGGCAGCGCGGGCGATGCCAAGGGCGATGGCGGCAACCATCGGGCGCGAGCGATCCAGCATCGTCATCGCCAGCTTGAATCCGCTGCCTTCTTCACCCAGGCGATTCTCGGCGGGCACGCGTACGTCGTCGAGCAGCACCTCGCCGGTGTGCGAGCAGCGGATGCCGAGCTTCTTCTCTTTCTTGCCACCCGTGAGGCCGGGAGTGTCCCCTGGCACGATAAACGCCGTGATGCCGCGATGGCCGAGGGAGCGATCCGTGGTGGCGAAGACCACGTAGAGGTCGGCGATACCGCCGTTGGTAATGAAGCGCTTGGCGCCGTTGAGGATGTAGGTGTCGCCCTCGCGGCGGGCGGTCGTGCTCATGGCAGCGACATCAGAGCCGGCGCCAGGCTCGGTAAGCGCCATCGCGCAGAGGCCGTTGCGTTCGACGATAGGCTTCAGCAGGCGCTGTTTCTGCTCGTCGGTGCCAGCAAGCAGAATGGGAATGCTGGCGAGGTGCGTGCCGCCAAGAACCGTGGCAACGCCGGCGCAGCCCCAGGAAAGTTCTTCCGTGATGATGCAGTTGGTCAGCTCATCGGTGATACCCAGGCCACCCAGGTCCTCAGGAAAAGCGAAGGTGGTCAATCCAAGCTCACCGGCCTTCTTGACCAGTTCCCACGGAAACTCTTCGTGCTCGTCCAGCTCGGCGGCAACGGGACGGATCTCTTCGGCGGCGAAGGAATGGGCCAGCTCCCGCATGGCCTCTTGCTCGTCAGTGAGGATGAAATCTACCATGCGTGGCGTCTCCTGAGTAGGGTATACGTCGGCAGAGTGCGGCGCACCGAAACAAGCGACAGCGGCGCTACTCTGATGCCAGTGTAACACCGCCTGAAGTTGCGGCACAATGCCGGCGAAAGCCGTAGGAGTATCCGCATGAATACTCCCCTAACGAGGCGCAAAGCTAGACAGCCGGCACGGCATGCTCCGGCTCGCCGCTCATCACGTCGGGAGTCTCGCTCTCTTCTATGCGGAACCGGGTGGCGAGCGGGACATCCTTCAGGCAGAAGGTCGTCAGCAGCGTGGCAAGGGCGACGTACAGCATGCACGCCGATCCAGCGTCAGGACATGCGGACATGCCCTTACTTGCCCCTACCAGTACCCTAGTTCGGAGCGTCCTGCCTCCGTTAGCATCGAGGGATCCCAGCGCGGCTCCCAGACGATATTGATTTCCCCGCCCGTGATACCCGCCACGGTCGAGAGCGCCGACCCCACCCCTTCGCCGATGGACTCGTGCATTGGGCACCCCGGCGTCGTCAGGGTCATCGTAACCGTCACAAAGCCATCCTCGCGAATGTCTATGCCGTAGACCAACCCAAGGTCCACAATATTGACGCCCAGCTCAGGATCATATACGTTGTGCAGCGCCTCGTATATCTGGGCCGTCAAGGTCTCGGTATCCAGCGTGTTCTCCATAGTGTGTTGCTCTTCTTCCCAGCGTGTCATACCATGCTATTTCATGTTAGAAACCCGGCGGCACTTCACTACCGGGCATAACGGCACGGCTCGTGGAGTCACCTACCTGTTAAGCCATACACTACGCGAAACTGGTGATATAGACTGCGACTAAGGTCGCAGCGAACGGCGGATGTGTCAATCCAAGATGGTATGTGTTGGACGCATCGCGGACTAGGCGTGTCTCTCCCGCGTAGAAGGCGCCAATCGTCTACGCAAGACACGCGATGAGTATCGCGCACGGATTGTTATTGCGAACAAACGCCCGGCGCTTTACAATGGTGTGCCGGGCTTCCAGTGCTATCCCGATATATCGTATGCTATTCCGAGCGGCGTTCCTGTACGTGCTTGTAGAGCTTCCGCGCTGTGTGTCAACAGATGCTCAGAATGTGAATGACGAGAAAGGAGTGTGTCCCATGTCGCCGCTCACTACTGCGTCCGAGGCCCTGCCGTCTCTATATGAGCCAGTTCCGCTAGAGATGACCCGCCGCCATCCTGTCCCACTACTGCGCATGACAGATATTCCTGCTCCCGAGGGCCACGTGGACATGGCTCGACGCGAGTTGGCTACCGTGCTCCAGTACTGGGGATACCGACCCGAGATGTGGAGAATTGACGGCTTTACCGGCCCCGTTACAGAGCAGTCCTACACTGCGGTGGCAGTCGCCCATCCCATCGTGGAGGTGATGCGGTCGTCTGTCGTCGTGCGACGCCAATCCCTCAGCGTATCGGAACGCACCATCGTCGCCCGGCATATGTTCATGCGGTATCTTGCTATGCGCGGGCTACCGGTGCCGGCGCTACTGGACCGTCCCGACGGGACCACGTACGCGCTGGTTCCGGTCGTACCCTTAACCGATCCTCAACAGGCCAGTGGTTTCACCTATGTGATAGAAGACGCCATCTACGAGGTGCAAACGTATGCGCATGGCCGCCGCTTCGTGACCGATGGACCTGGCGAAGATATCTACCTGGAGGCTGCCGCTGAGACACTTGCCGCTCTGCACCGTGCGTCGCTCGATTTTCCGGGGCCCATAAACCGGTGGCCACACGAGCGTGCGATGCTTGCTATCGCTCAGGCCTCTCTCACGCGCATCGCGGACTCTGCCCGGGAGGCCAACATCTCCCATCCCATTGCAGTTGGCATGCGGCGGCTGGCGCGGGAGAGCGCGCAGTGGATCGCGGCTGCCGAAGCGAGACTCGCTGCGCATCCAGAGATTCCCTGGCTCCATGTCCACGGCGACTACCAACCTCACAACCTCGCGTTCGAAGCGGACCACGTCTGCGCAATCTATGACTTCGACGCGACACACTGGGATCGGCGGGTGCTCGAGCTAGCATATGCGTTGCTCACATTCGCTGGTCTCAGATGGGGTGAGGGTGCTGCATTAGCGATATCAGCGCAGACACCGCCGCTGGTTGAGCACGGGCTGGACATCGAGCGCGCGCGGGCGTTTCTCACCGCCTACGGGCAGAGTGCACCGCCACAACCCGGCGAAGCGGACCTGCTTGGCGACGCGCTCCTGCTCATGCTCCCAATCGTCTTTGCCAACGGTGTCGCCGAAGATATTGTTTTGGGCGACGGTGAAACGCGCCTTATCCATCCGCCACGGGAATGGCGGGCGCACCTGGCTTGGGCTGAAACGTTCCCCACGTGGATCGAAGCGCACCGCGCGACGCTTGGCGATGCCTGGCGCTCCGCTGTCAGGCACTAGCTCGCCTGTTGGAGCTCTCGCCCCCGCCATCGCCCGGTACGCTCGCGGCGGATCGCCCGCGCCCACCCATTCAGCGGTATACTGGAGGTGGCTGGAGGTGGCATCGTGATCTGGCAGCGGGTCGCGGCCATCGCTCAGCGCGCAGCGACCGCGTCTTTGACCGTCCGAATCAACGAGGAGGATCTGATCTCATGGTTACCACCCCCCACCCAATCGTCAGCGTCCCCGCGAAGATCTACCGCACCCCGCTCCGCGTGATGGTGGCGGTCCCCCTGCCCGGCCTGGAGCCAGCGGACATCAGCGTCGCGGTCACGGCGGCCGCCACCCTCATCATTCGCGGGCGGCAGCGCGGCGAGCTGAAGGGCATCAAAGACGAGCTGCTCAACGAGTGGAGCGCCGGCACGTACGAGCGGGAGATCGCGCTGCCCGGGCCGGTGGATGGCGGGCTGGCCAACGTCACCTACGGCAACGGCGTGCTCGTCGTGGTGCTGCCGGTGGCGGCCCAGACCCGCCCCGCGAACCTCACGCTGATGGCGCTCACCCCGACGCGCGGCCTCCATGCCGGCCACATGGGCCGGCCCGTCCGCCCCTATGTCCGCCTGTGACAAGCGCGCTGGAGCGGCGCGCTAGATCCCACCGCAACTACCGCGGCGGGCGTCCGAGACGCCGGGGTGGCTATGGCCCTGAGTGCCCTGGGTGCCTCAGGCGCGCCCCCTTGACTCCCGTGGGGCCACGGCACGCGCACGGACGTTGAACCGTCTCGGCGGCTCTCGGCCTGCGCGGTGGCCGATCGCGTCGGCAGCGCCTTCGCCTGCCCGCGGGAGAGCCACCGCGCACGTCCCGACCAGGTTTCACGATTTTATGCACTGGGTCGTGCGCGCATACGAGCGTGCGTTCTTGGAACAGAGGAATGGCGAGCGGAGGTGATGCTTGATGGACGCAGCGTTGACGCCCACCAGCGATACGTCCACCTCCCCGGCGGCGCTGTCGCGACTTCCCGTCTGCTACGGCCATCGGGGCGCGCGGGGCCACGCGCCGGAGAATACCTTGCTGGCCTTCGCGCTCGCCTTCGATCTGGGCGCCGATGCTATCGAGTGCGATGTGCAGCGCAGCCGCGACGGCGAGCTGGTCATCATCCATGACGGAACGGTGGACCGCACGACTGACGGCACCGGCTACGTCGCTGAGATGCATAGCCGCGAGCTGCGGGCGCTGGACGCCGGGCGGCGCTGGGGCATCCGCGAGCGCATCCCGACGCTCGCGGAGACGCTCGCGCTGGCGCGCGAGCGCGGCGGGGCGCTCAACCTGGAAATCAAGGGCGAGTCCGTGGAGCAGTCAATCGGCACGGCGGAAGCCGTTGAGCCGGTCCTGCGCACGCTGGACGGCGACTTCCAGCGGCGCATCCTCGTCTCATCGTTCGATCATCCCGCCATCCGGCTCCTTAAAGCGCGTCTGCCGTGGCTGCGTGCCGGCGCGCTTTATGGCAGTGAGTGGCGGCGGAAAGACTTGATAGC
Source organism: Ktedonobacterales bacterium (assembly GCA_035310125.1). GTDB lineage: Bacteria > Chloroflexota > Ktedonobacteria > Ktedonobacterales > JADMIN01 > DATGEP01. The sequence continues at coordinate 9,193 of DATGEP010000003.1, read as the reverse complement.
CCCAGCGCTTGATCTAGGCGCGGAGTCCATCCACCCCAGTGTAGGGCTTGTCACCCGCGAGCTCGTGCGCGTGGCGCACGATGCCGGCCTGCACGTCAACGTCTGGACCGCCAACCGCTCCACGACTATTCGCCAGCTCCTCTCGTGGGGAGTGGACGGCCTGTTCAGCGACTTCCCAGAGCGTGTCATCATTGCCCGGCGCCTGCGCATGGCGCTGCATGAGGCTGCCCAGGGAGTGTCCCCGGCGGACTGAGGTGCACATCGCGCAATCCCCCTGCGGGGCGGGCGCACACATGCGCAGGCCACGGATGTGTCACTTCTCGCGTATGGTATAGTGCCAGCAAACATGGAGCGCATCTCAGGTTTAAATGTGCGGCAACGCGCATGTAGGTCAACGGGAGCGGTGCATATGATCTCTGACGAGGCGCAATCCGACATGGCAGCCGCGGCACATGCCATCACGGCTGTACCAGCGAGCGAGCGTATCACAACGTTCAATCCCGCGACGAGCGAATCGCTGGGCGAGATCCCTATCGCCGGTGAGGCCGAGGTGCGCGCGGCAGTGGCGGCGGCGCGTGGCGCACAGCCGGCCTGGGCGGCGCGTCCTATCGAGGAGCGCATTGCGGTGTTGCGGGCGTTCCGGCGCGTCATGATGCGGCGCGCGGAGTGGCTGACGGGCCTCATCTCTCAGGAGCAGGGCCGGCCCTCTGTCGAGGCGCTGACGCAAGAGCTGCTGCCCGTCGCCGATCTCATCGCCTACTACTCCAAGCATGCGAAACGCTTTCTCAAGGACGAAAATCTGCCCATGCACATGCTCAAATACAAGCGGAGCTTCGTCCAGTTCAAGCCATATGGCGTCGTCGCGGTCATCTCGCCCTGGAACTATCCCTTCGTGCTGCCCACCTCCGAGGTGGTGCTGGCGCTGCTGGCGGGCAACGCCGTCGTGCTCAAGCCGTCCGAGCTCACACCGATGATTGGGAACGCGATTGGCGAGCTATTCGCGCAGGCAGGGCTGCCCGAGGACGTGCTCCAGATCGTGCATGGCGACGGCCGCACCGGCGGCGCGCTGGTAGCGGCGGCGCCCGACAAAATCGCGTTCATCGGTGGTGGTCCCACCGCCCGGCGCATCCTCGTGGCGGCGGCGGAGAATCTCACCCCCGTGACGTTGGAGCTTGGCGGCAAGGATCCCCTGCTGGTGCTGCGCGACGCCAACCTGGAGCGCGCGGCGCAGGCCGCCGTCTGGGGTGGCTTCTGCAACGCGGGGCAGGTTTGCGCCTCCGTCGAGCGCATCTACGTGGATAAGTCCGTCGCCGAGCCATTCGTCGCGAAGGTGGTGGACCTTACTCGACAAATCCGCGTCGGAGAGGCGAGCGGCCACGACGCGCCGGTGGATATGGGGCCGATGATCAGCGAGCGGCAGCTACAGATTGTCGAGCGCCACGTGCGCGACGCCGTCGCCGGGGGCGCGAAGGTGCTGACCGGCGGCACGCGACGCGCGGGCGCGGGCTTCTTCTATGAGCCGACCGTTCTGGTAGAAGTGCGCGACGATATGCCGGTGATGCGTGAAGAGACGTTTGGCCCGGTGCTGGGCATCGCCACCTTCGACACGGAAGACGAGGCGATACGGCGAGCCAACGATAGCCCATTCGGTCTCAGCGCATACGTCTTCTCCGAGAACAAGCGGCACGCCGAGACCGTCGCCCGCCAGCTCGAAGCCGGCTCCGTGCTGGTCAACGATGTCGTTGTATCATACGGCGCTCCAGAGACGCCGTGGGGCGGCGTCAAACAGAGCGGCATCGGACGCATCCATTGGGGGCCACAGGGCATCCGTGAGTATTGCCAGCCGCGCCACATCATGATGGAGCGCTTCCGTCCGCTCAAGAAGGAGCTGTGGTGGTATCCCTACGCCCCTGGCTCCCACCGGCGCTTCCTGCGGCTCATGCGCCTACTCTGGGGACGATAAGGCTTCACCGGTCACAGCGCACCGTCCACACGATGCGCTCCGACCGACCGCCGCTAGAGCACCTGCTCTTTAGTGTGCGCATAGGTGAAGACGTGGTGCATGGTGAAGTTGAAGAACAGGGCGATGATGATCCCGATTGCCTCCGCGAACAGCCCTGGAACGTGGAATCCATAGTGCGTTATCGTCTCGATCACAAACGTGATGATGGTGCCAGCGATAGTGGTGGTATGGAACCGTAGACAGCGGGCGTACCACGAGCGGCTGTGGCCCGGCAAGTGACTGAAAGTAATGCGGTCGTTGGGGATGAAGTTGGCGAGGATCGAGATTTCCGCCGCCACCAGATACGCGACGAGATTATGTGCCCGATCATTCGAAGCGAGAATAGGCAGCGAGAGCATCACCGCGAAGACGGCCAGGTTGACGCAGGCCGCGAAGCCACCGACCAGCAAGTAGGTGAAGGCGCGCTGAATCAGCCCGGCCTTGCCGCGTGTCACTCCCTCGACAAGCGCTAGCAGACGGTTGACGATTGGCCAGCGCGTCAGGTAGTAGCTGGGGTGCGTGGCGCCGCCGATGACCTCGGGCTCACCGCTGGGGTAGTGGGGAATCACCACCATGGGTTGTGTCACTCCGCGCGACAAGCCGGGCTTCGGTGCCTCCACCTGTCCATCCTCCATCAATTGCTTCGCCATGTCTCCTCCACGTCTGTCGCGCTCGACACGCCCCAATCCATCTCCCTCTGTAGGACGCGCGCTCGCAAGCGTGGTAACGGATGGTACACCGATAGGGCGACCGGTAACTGTGTATCTTTACCTATACGCAGTAATGATACCGGAACTGCATGGCGCGGGCCAGCACACAGGTGCGCCTCCGCGCGTGTGCGCGTGCAAAAAGCACCTTACCGGAAGCGGCGCGGGATGCGCTTCTTCCAGGCGGTGGGCAGAATGACATCTATGGCATCGTCTACGGTGACAATGCCGAGCATCTTGCCTTCATCGTCCACGACGGGCAGCGCCAGCAGGTCTTCGTCGGCGATGATGCGGGCTACGTCGCGCTCGTTCTCGTAGGGATGGGTAACATACGTGGCCGGGCGCATGATCTCCGGAATGTGCGCCTCCGGATCGGCCAGCAGCAGTGAGCGCAGGTCCACGATGCCGAGCAGCCGGCCCTCGGCTTCCAGTGAGATACGACGGTCCGCACCCGCGAGCGGCGCGCGGAAGGCGCCACTGCGCAGCTTGGCGACGTTGCGGCGGGCGGAAGGGCGCTGCGGCGGGCGATCCTCCGCGATGATGTACAGCTCCGGCAGCGCCTCGGGCAGCGGGTCTTCCTGCTCGGCGGCGGCCGCTTTGTTGCGCTCGCGGAGCGCCAGGACGACTTCACCCACGGTCGCCCACTCCGGCACGGAGATATATTCGGTCGTCATGATACCTCCCGCGCTATCTTCGGGATAGCCCAAAAGCTCCTGCACATCCGCGGCCTCCTCGCGATCCATGCGGCCGAGCAGGTCAGCCATTTCTTCGCTGGAGATGCCTTGAAGCGCGTCGGTAGCTTCGTCCGGCTCCATCTCTTCGAGCACATCGGCGGCGCGCTCGGGGTCCATCGCCCGCAGGATCTGCGCCTGCCGCTCATCCTCCAGCTCTTCCAGCGTATCGGCGGCGCGCTCGTCGTCAATGCCTTCGAGCAGATCGGCGCCCTGTTGCGGCGTGAGCTGTTCGATGAGCTGCGCCAGATCGGAGGGATGCAGCACCGCCAGCCGGTCGCGCGGCACACGCAGCCGCAGCGCGCCCTCTTCGCCAGCGCCAGCCTCGGACACGGGAACGACCATCGCCCAATCTATGAGCGGCGCTTTCGCCCCGGCTTCGCGCCCCAGCAGATTCGCTACCCGTTTGCCCAGGCTCTCCATGCCGGAGCCACCAAGGCGGCGCACCAGGGCGCTCGCGCTGACGTCCACCGCCATCAGCCGCCAGATGCCCGCACGCTCGGCCAGGTCGAGATCGTTGATTCGCACGACGCGGCGCCCCTCCACATCCACCACCTGGCGGTCGAAAAGCCCGCCACGTAGCACAATCTCGCCGTCGCGCTTGGTGAATCGCTGGAGATTGAGCGCGGGAGAATTGAGGATGGCGCCACGCCCACTCATACCGCTGACACGTTCCCAGGGAATGAAAACATCCCGTGAGGCGCCGCGTGGTCCCTTGAGGCGCGCGACGAGGCCGATGACCGGCGGATAGAGATCCACCGTCGGACTTTTGCCGGTCTCCTCCGCTGGGGCCACACGCACGACGATATCTTGCAAGCGCGCCACCTCCTCGCCGTCAGGCTCGCGGACTGGCTTATCGAGTAGCTCGGTGAGCGACGGCATAGCCGGCCTCCTCACTATTGCAGAAATGGGATGCCCACCATCGGCAGAACGATACTTGCGATCATGACGGTGCAAAGCGCGCTCAGCAGGATCGTGGTGCTCCACGCCACTGCATTCTCCACCAGAGAGTTGACGTACTTGCCCATGATGCGCCGATCATTGACGAGTTTCAAGATAAAGACCAGCAGGATGGGCAGCAACACGCCGTTGATAACCTGTACGATCACCATGAGCTGAATGAGCGGCAGCCCTGGTATGAGCGCGACGAGCGCACCAAAGGCCAGCATGCCCGTGAACAGGCCGTTGAAGATTGGCGCCTCCGCGAATGACCGCGAGACGCCCCGCTCGAACCCGAACGACTCAGTAATAGAGTAGGCTGTCGAGAGCGGCAGGACGGCGGCGGCCAGCAGTGACGCGCCGAGCAGTCCGATGGCGAAGATCGCTACGGCATACTTTCCCAGGAACGGCGCGAGCGCCAGCGCAGCTTGTTTTGCGTCGTTGACCTGCATGCCCGCGCCGTGGCTGGCGGCGAAAACCGTCGCGCCCGTCGCGATGATAATGAATGCCGAGATCATGTCGCCAAAGATCGCGCCGGAGTAGGCGTCGGCCCGCTCCGCCCGGTAGTGCCCCATATCAATGCCTTTTTCGGCGACGGCAGACTGAATGTAGAGCTGCATATAGGGGGTAATCGTAGTGCCAACGGTGCCGACGAAGAGCAACAGATAGGTGCTCAGATGCGTCTTCGGAATCGTGGGTACAAAAGTCTGGTGAACGACCATTCCCCAGTCCGGATGCGCGAGAAAGGCGGCAATTGGATAGGCGAAGAAGGCGAATGTCATCACCAGGAAGACTTTTTCGACACGTCCATAGGAGCCGCGGGTAACGAGCAGCCAGACACCAATAGCGGCGAAAGGCACGGTGATGTATTTAGGAATACCGAACAGCTCGGAGGCGGCGGCGATACCCGCGAACTCGGAGATCGTGATAAGCGTGTTGGCGATGAGCAAAGTGAACATGGCGAAGGCCGCGCCGCGCACGCCGAAACGCTCCCGAATGAGGGCGGAGAGGCCCTTGCCAGTTGCGGCGCCCATTCGCGCGCACATCTCCTGCACAATGCCCATGCTGACGGTGACGAGCACGAGCATCCAGAGCAGGGTGAAGCCGTACTGTGCGCCGTCCGAGGCATACGTGACGATGCCGCCCGCGTCGTTGCCCGCGTTCGCCGCGATCAGGCCGGGGCCAAGAAAGCCAAGAAAGGCGAACGGGCGCGCAAGGCGCGCGAGCCGCGCCTTGCGCCAACGCTGAAATTGCCGCAGGCCGCGTGCGGGCCGGTCGAAAATGGGGTGATCGAACACTGGATTGACCGCCTGGCGAGCCACATGCACGACATGCGCCAAGGTGGGTCGAGGTGTGATGACATTCTGCTCCACGGGCACCTCCCCTGCCAGAACCTGAGCGCCGACGCGAGAAGCGCGACGCCCGGCAGGCGTGCCCCGGAGTCACTGATGACTTAGCGCAGGCAGGCCGGCGAGGGAGGCGTTTCCGCGATGACGGCGAATGACGACACTCGAACGTTGGAACTGGTACTCGGACCAGCGTCCATACATGCCCCCTTCCCGTGCCACGCTGCCCCACCTGCCTGTGGATGCGGCGCGGATACTATCAAAAGCCCCCTCCCGACGGTCGAGAGGGGGCACAGGCAGTGCTCATTTGCGGGCACATCAGCTACACCGCGCCCACCGCTTTCGCGCGGGCACTATAGCGGATACACCAGCAGCCCCCTCCCTTGTCGAGTTTTGGCACCGCGCGACGTAGAGGTATTGCCCTCAGCCACTGGGGATAGAGCCTTATGCCGGCTATACCTGTCCTGACCGTCGGCGTCTCTCGACGTTTCCGGTCCGTGGCCTTTGTTCTCCGCGGACGCCTCACCTAACGAGGACGGCTGTGTTGCAGGGGTTTCGCGGGTTCAGCCCACGATCCCTACCCTCTATGATATGTCACGGCGCGCCTGATGGTCAATAGTACCAGGCGGTAATTCGTGGGGTACAATCCTCCCACGCTGGCGCCGGCCCGGCTCACCAACATCCCTCGGCGGTGCCAGTGGTCCCAGTTGCACTGGCAAGCTAGCGGAATAATTACGTCATGTCGCGATTTTCCGGCGCCCGCCCGCATTTGCTATACTCCTCATCGTTGGGTGATTGGTTGGGAAAGGGAAGGGATCGCTATATGCCACGTGCACGAGCGGTGGGCGGCGCTACGCTCGATGTCCCGTTTCCGGTTGTTGCCCCCACGCGCTCGAATCCTCGCGACGAGCTGGTGGCGTTTCGCGCATCGCATCCGCCGCAACAACGTTTCGTTCGTGGGGTTCGGTGGACCTATCTCGCCAGCGGCACGGGACCGGAAGCGCTGTTGATGCTGCCGGGCGCACCTGGGCTGAGCGAAACCGCGTTCCAGCAAATTCCAACGTTTGACCGGCACTTTCGCGTGATCGCGCCGAATCTGCCGGCGGCGATTTCCACCGTCGCCGATCTAGCGGATGGGCTGGTCGGCATTCTCGACGCGGAACGAATCGCGCTGGCGCACGTGCTGGGCGTTTCGTACAGCGGTATGCTGGCGCATGGGCTGGTGCGCCGGCATCCGGAGCGGGTGGATCGCGTGGTGTTGTCGCATGCGCGTTTGCCAGGACGCGAGGAGGCGGCGCGATTCCAGCTGGCGGGCAAGCTCATGCTGGCGCTGCCGCTGCCCATGCTCCGGCTACTGATACGTCCGGCATGACTGCTGCTGCCGCGTGAAGTGCGGAACCAGCGGCGGTTCTGGAAGACGTACTACGATGAGATCGTGGACCGATTGGGCCGTGCGGACTATACGAGCCGTATCCGGCTGTGGCTGGATGCGTGCCAGCAGGACTGGCTGGCCAAGGAAGACGCGACCGTCCGGTGGGCGGGGGAAGCGCTGGTACTGGAGGCAGATAACGATCCACTGATTCCCCCACGCGAGCGGGCGGCGCTGCATGCGCTCTATCCACGGGCGCGGGTGCATACGTTCGTGGGCACGAAGCATTCCGCATGGATTATGCGGCAGGAGGAGTATCTGCGCGTGATCGAAGGGTTTCTGCGCGGGGAGGCGGCTGGCGACTAAGAAACTGTACGAGAAGGCATCGCCTCCCTTGTTCAGGCCAAGAGGACGATGGACGTGACCCACCAAACCGGGGTAACTTCAGGGGTGTAAATTGGGGTGCAACGCCGCGAATGGAGGCAAGAGTACGACATAGCGGTGTATTGGCTGGGCAATACAAAGTCGCATGAATTCGGGGCAGAGGCGTATGGGAGTCGAACCCACCCTCGACACCGCGGGGTGCCGAGCAACGGTTTTGAAGTCTGGGCCTGCCTGTCCACTGTCGTGCAAGCATATCCATAAGTGCCAAAAATACGGGCACGCGTTCCACAGGCAAGTACTAATGTCCGGTTCAGTCCGTGGTGCTGGCTGTCAAATTGGCTGTCAACGTGCTGCGCGAGACCATCACAGAGAGCTAGTTCGGTGGGCATCAGATGCGGTTGACATCTTGGGCTCCCTCGAGCCCCTACCAACTGGTGTTTGAGCGAGCCTGTTCCCTATGATAGCCTCAAAACGCCCAGTATGCCGCTGATAGAGCGGGCGGCGTATCTGCCAAGGCTGCAAATTGCGACTCTGGTCAGCTTGGCGGCGGCCCGCTCAGCGGCGGTCGCTTTCCGGCTCAGGGAGCGCTGAAGCTGTGGGACGGCGGCTGGCCTGGCGGCCGCGTCGGACTTTCCGTTGCCCATCGTGCTGCGCTCATTGTGCTACGACGGCGACCGCCCAAACCTGACCATGCAGACGCAATGGCAGATCCTCCAGCACTTCCCTATCGGTCATGACCAGATGGCGTCGAGCACCGCCTCTTCCTCGGGCGTGAAATCAATCCGCTGCGGAATAAGACTCATTCGGGTCACGACGGTACCTCTTCGGCCCAGTAGTAGGTGGAGCGGCGATAGGAGTCAAGGATCTCGCGCAGCACCTGCTCATCGGTGAGCCGCAGCCAGAGGTTGGCCTGTCCCTCCAAGCGGTCGGGCGTAAAATCAGCGGCGCTCACCCCAATATGCGCGTACCCGCCAGCCTCGGCGGCCGGAATGCGGCGGGCGTCGAGGATGATGTTACGCAGCCACAGCTTGTGCTTGCCGTACCGCTGGATGCCCTCGGGCGTGCTTTCGAGCTCACCGATCACAATGTCTTGCACGCCGTCTGCGAAACCAAGCCGAATCCGCATGCTGACCGCTCCCCTCTGCTCTACGCGTAGAACACGTGTACGTACAAGGCTCGCATCCCTATTCTACGAGACATGGGCCGCTACGACCAAGGTTCGCAGCACGGCAGGCTATTCTTTGGGAGTCGGTGCGTGGGGCGTTTTCCACCCAGCCGCCTCGTAGTCGGCGGTGTGGTCGGTCCTTTTCTGGTAGGCGAGCGTCGCATTGGGACCGGGTTCGCAGGAGTAGGAGCGTTCCTTGGGACGATACCTGAGATAGTAGCCCCCAAACGCCTGGTCATCAATGTCCACCGCACGCAGCGAGCGATCTTCGGCGGCTGTCGTGGTCAGCGCAATGACCTTCTGGCAAAGCCCCCGTCAGTTGAGCGAATTTCGCGGCGCCATAGACGGTGGAGAGCTCCGCCGCCTGGGTGTTGGCGGCTATGCCGAGAGGTTTTGGAATCGCCTCTATGGGTGGGACCAGCAGCGCCAAACCGCCCGATTGCCTACCTTTCTATTAGGGTGTTGCACAACTTGATAGACGTAGGAGCGCCAAGGAATCATGCCGTTCGGCGGCTCGTTGACCGGCGAAATGACGTACATTGGCACCTAC
>DATGEP010000002.1:0-17871 GCA_035310125.1 Ktedonobacterales bacterium | reverse complement strand
AATGTTCCGGAGCCGACAGCAGCGCCTCATCGAAGGGCGGGCCCTGAGGCGCCTGGGATTCGCTCTCGCCGGACTTGAGGGCAACGACAGCTTCGAGTAATGGCGCGACAGCGGCCTCTCCAACAGCCCGTGCGATAGGTGTGGCGGCTTCGATGAGCGGCTGGACGGCAGCTTCGCCCACAGCTTGGCCTACCTCACCCGCACGCTCGATCACTGGCAAGACAGCCGCACCGCCGATGGCGCCAGCCGTCGCGATGGCCGCTCCTTCGGCGGCTTGCGCGGCATGTTGCGCCAGCGCGTCGTACTCGATGATCCGCTGATCGCGCTTTGCGCGGCGCTCCATTTCCGCGCGCTCGCGCTGGTGGTCGCCGTAACTTACGTGCGCGATGAGGATGAGCGCCGCCACCGCCGCCACGGGAGTGATGGCGTCGAGTGGTTGAGCTAAGACCACGGGCACGATGCGATCCAGAAAGAATGCCTGTCCTGCTGTGTGAAATGCGAAGGGCTGGCGGGCGTTGATGTCGCCGATGAAGTTGTAGATGCCATTGCCAGGATACAAGGCGAGGATGATCCAGCACCACCGCCCCAACCAACGCAGCCCGCGAACGACCAGCGGGCGCCGGTAGCGTGTGTCGTCTGGCGCAAAGAGCGGATCGGAGCGGTCAAGCTGTGGCAGAGGCGTCTCGGCGGACTGACCAGAGCCAGCGGGCACCGGAAGTATATCCTCCACCGCGACGGAAAACACGGTATCCGTGGAGACGACGGCTGGCGGGCCGGATAGCTCATCAGGCATGGCGCACCTCCGAGACGGTGAGAGAATGAAGCGTCCGTCTTCCATAGACAGTATGAACCCACTCCATTTGAAATGCAAGAATTTACAATGGCGGCAGATACTCCGTCTTCCCCACACCGGCATCACACAGCAATCGGGAACTCCCGTCCGCTCCTGACTGCCGCTGACCGTAGCCGCTCCACCCTCTCCGTGCTACCCTATCCGTGGCCGCCCTCTCACCACCTGGCCGTCGCACCTCAACAACTCAATACCATCCGTTCTAACTTCCGGCAGAATCGGCAACCACCCCCCGTCGCACACGAAAGCGAAATTCCGGCAGAATCGGCAACCGCCCCTCCCAACATTCCTCGATCCCACTCCGCGGATTCCGGCAGAATCGGCAACTGCTGCTCAGTCCGCGCAGGCGGACTTCGCGGCCCGTCAGGCTCCGTCCGTAGCCGGCATCCGGGGGATGCTGCGCGAAGCGAATAGACGAAGGACGGACTGGCCACCCAGGCGCGGTTTCAACCGCCGGCTGGCCGGACGAGTACCCATTCCGGCAAAAACGGCAACCGCGATTCCCCTTTACACCGTTAGCCGCTTCTGGTATGCTCCTCTCGCGTGTCAGTATCGTGGCATGACATTCTTCTGTCGCGACCGCTCGCTGGCATACGTAAGGAACCGAGCGGGCAGGAAGCCTGTGCCACCCAACCACGTTACCCGCGAGAGTCGCGACACCTCAAGAAAGGGAACTGGCATGAACAAACGCATCTGGCTTCCCCTCGTCGCACTGCCCCTGCTCGCCGCGAGCCTCGCCGTCGCCCACACGCTAGCGCCCCCGGTGAGAGCCGAGACTGGCTACCAGAATCCGGTGACTGCCGCGCCTCCGGTGAGCCGGCCCAACACGCCATCGTGTACCGTGACGGTTGTCGCGCATACGTTTGCCTTCTCCTACGGCGCACCGTATGTCGGGAGCTACGCCCCGCCCGCCAGCTGCTCCGGCGCGTGGTCCAAGGTTGTCCTCGACTGGAACGGCACCGTCACCGCTGGCCGCCAGTTTGACCGCATCGGCGCCTTGTGGATTGGCGGCGTGGAGATTCTGCGCACCAGCACGCCGGAGCCTACTCACATCAGTGACACATCCTGGCATGTGGCGAAAGATGTCACCGAATACACCACGATCCTTTCGCAGCCGCAGACGGTGGTCGCGCAGGTGCCGAATGTGGTGAACGGCACCTACACCAGCGTCATCGAGATAACGGCAACACTGACCTTCTACGGAACGAGCGCACAGTATCCCGCCGCCACGCATCCCGATCAGGTCCTGCCAATCTCGACATCCGCCACGGGCGAAGGCTGGTACTACCTGGGCAATCCCTCAGCGCACGCCAGCGCCACCTTCACACTCCCAGGGAATCTGACCCGCGCCTACTTGGAGGTCTACACCACCGGGCATAGCTGCGATGAGTTCTGGTATGGCAATCAGCCGGATGCCTATGCCTCGGCGAACGGCCTCTGTGGGGGCACGGCTTTCCGCGAGATCCAGGTGCTGGTGGATGGCCAGATGGCGGGGGTGGCCTGGCCGTTCCCCATCATCTATACGGGTGGTGTCAATCCCTATCTGTGGCGTCCGATTCCCGGCGTCAATGCATTCAATATCCCCGCGTACGTCGTTGATCTGACACCGTTCGCTGGCGTTCTGGCGGATGGCCATTCGCATACGATCAGTATCCAGGTGGCCAACAATAGCAGCTACTGGCTGACTGACGCCAATCTGTTGCTCTATCAAAACGCTGATGGCTCTGCCACCTCGGGCGCGGTGACGGCGAACTCGATTGCGGCGCAGGCCACCGAGACGGTCAACCAGAACGTGAACCAGAAGAGCGCGACATTCGATACGCTTGCCAGCCGCACCTACACCGTGACCGGCTACGTGAAGAATGCTTCTGGGGCCGTCACGACGACAACCATCCAGCAAACGATGACGTTCACGAACAACCAGGTGATCGATCTGGTCAATTTTCTGGAGAATCTGAGAGGGACCGAGGACGTCACGACTACAACGACCATCAGCGGACCCGATGGAACGACCGTGACGACGCAAACGCTGTCGTACCCTATCAGCATGTCCTCCGCATTCCAGATCCCGCGGCAACAGACGGGTGATGACTTTGTGCTGCCCGCCACGATCTCTCAGACGCTGAACGAGACGACGACCACACAGGTGAACGGCGTCACGACATGGAGCAGCTCGCTTTCGGATGCCATCCACGGACAGGCGCTGCTCATGCGTAGCTTGACGACAGGGCAGAACGTGGCCGCCAACGGCGAAACGACCGAGCAATACGTGTATAGCGACTCCTCCGGCGCATGCTTCAACCACACACTGGCCGCGGCGCAGGGTTTCGTCACCGTAGACCAGCTCAAGAACAACTGCTAACATCGGCGTTACGTTGACACAACGCGGAGGCTCCTCCAGATTTGGGGGAGTCTCCTCTTGCGCCACCAACTCCTCGCTCTGTATACTCATCCCGTGAATACTCAGTAATTGAGTAGTTCGGAGAGAGGAGCTAGACCCCGATGCGCTTGCCATTCGCACCCATCCGGCTCACCCCTCGCACACGCGGAGCGTCCGCGCGTTTCTCGTTTGGTACGGTGCTCGTCGCGCTGCTCGCGCTCGCCGCCTGTGGTGGTCAGGGGGCGAGCGCCGCTCCCAAGGGCACCGTGAGCGTCGCCTACGCCGGCTCGCTCGTTAACCTGATGGAGCACAAGCTCGGTCCCGCGTTCCAGTCCGCGACGGGCTACACCTATCAGGGCAAGGGAGCCGGCTCGACGGCGCTTGCCAACCAGATCAAGGGCAAGCTGATCCAGCCCGACGTCTTCATCAGCGCCTCAGCGGGCGCCTACAAGCCGCTGATGGGCGGCGCGAATGGCAACATCGTCTCGTGGTATCTGAGCTTCGCGGCGACACAGATGGTCATCGGCTACAGCCCGCACAGCCACCTCGCGAGCCAGCTTCAGGCGGCGGCGAGCGGCTCGACACCGTGGTATAGCGTGCTGGAAACGTCCGGCCTGCGGCTGGGACGCACAGACCCGCGGCTGGACCCCAAGGGTATCAATACGCTCTACACCATGAAGCTTGCCGAGATCTACTATTCGCAGCCGGGCCTGAGCGCGAAGATCCTCGGGACACCGGAAAATACATCACAAATCTTCCCCGAAGAAGATTTGGTGGCGCGCCTCGGCTCCGGCCAGCTCGACGCCGGCTTCTTCTATCTCAATGAAGTGAAGGATGCTGGCCTGCCCTACATCACCCTGCCCGCTCAGATCAATCTCGGCGATCCGTCGCAGGCCAGCTACTATGCTCAGGCCACCTACACCAACGCGAAGGGCGAGACGGCGACCGGAAAGCCAGTCCTCTATAGTCTCACCATCCCATCCACGGTAAAGAATGAAGCGGGCGCCGTCGCCTTCGTACAATACTTGCTCGGCAGCGGTGGTCAGGGTTTCCTGACGGCGGATGGTATCATGCCCATAACGGTGAAATTTACCGGCGACGCCAGCAAGGTGCCCGCCGGTCTTTCCCAATACGCCAAGGGGTAGACGCTTGCTCGCGCAACGCGTTCCGCGAACAGAGACACCAGCGGCTTTCGGAGGCGCCCGCCCTCGCGGCGACGCCACCGCCGCCGTCTTCTGGCTGCTGGCAGCCGTCGCTTTTGTCTACCTCGCCCTGCCAATTGCCAATCTGCTCATCGTCGAGCCCTGGCGCGATGTGCCTGCCGCGCTGGCGGACCCCATCGCCACGGGTGCGCTCGTCACCTCCCTCACCGGCGCCACGGTCTCCACGCTGCTCATCGCCATCTTTGGCGTGCCGCTGGCCTACGTGCTCGCGCACCGCCGCTTCCGCCTGCGCCCGCTGGTCACGTTTCTGGTCTACGTGCCGCTGGTCTTCCCCGCCGTCGTCAGCGGCATCGTCCAGCTCCTCATCTACGGTCCCTATGGCCCCATCGGCGGCTTCGCGGCAAGCCACGGCTTCGAGCTAGATAGCTCCTTCGCGGGCGTCGTCCTGGCGCAGACGTTCGTGGCGGCGCCGTTTGCCATCGTCGCTGGTCGTGCCGCGTTCGAGGCAGTGGACCCCGCCACCGAGCGCGTCGCGGAGACGCTCGGCGCCTCACGTTGGCGCGTCTTCTGGACCGTCAGCCTGCCGCAAGCGGGCGGTGGTGTGCTGGCTGGCCTCATCCTGACGTGGCTGCGGGCAATGGGCGAGTTCGGCGCCACCGCCGTGCTCGCCTACCATCCATACACCCTGCCGGTGTACGTGTACGTGCAGCTCACCGGACTCGGCGTACCGGCGGCGCTTCCCCTGGCCCTGCTCGCGCTGCTCGCCAGCGTGGTCGCCATTGGCGCGGCCATGCTCGCAGCCGCACGCAGCCGCATACCGGGAGCGCGCCCATGACCAGCGGACTCGCCATAGCCGCCGGAGTACGCTTGCCCGGCTTTACCCTCGATGCCAGCTTTGCCGTTCCGCCCGGCCTGACAGTCCTGTTCGGACCCTCCGGCGCGGGCAAGAGCCTGTTGCTGCAAGCCATCGCCGGCCTCATGCCCCTCTCCTCCGGAACGATCAGCCTCAGCAAGCGCGTCCTGGCCGATGCGCAGCGGGGCGTTGCCTTGCCTCCGCGCCAGCGTGGCGTGGGGTACGTTCCGCAGTCGTATGCGCTCTTCCCGCATCTGACCGTCGCCGGCAATATCGCGTATGCCCTGCCCGCGCCGCGTACCCCCTGGGATCGCGCCGCCAGGGCCGCACGCGATGCTCGCGTGGCGGAGCTGCTGTCGTTGGTCCGCCTACCCGGCTTCGTGGATCGCTGGCCGCGCCAGCTCTCCGGTGGGCAGCAGCAGCGTGTCGCCCTGGCCCGTGCCCTGGCCGCTGACCCCGATGCCCTGCTGCTGGATGAGCCGCTGGCCGCGCTCGACGCCCCCACGCGCGCGGCAGTGCAGGACGACCTGCGCGCAGTTATCCTCGCCAGCCGCATACCCGCTCTCGTCGTCACGCACGATCTGAGCGAGGCGCGCGCCCTCGCGGACCGTCTCGTCGTGCTCGTCGAGGGTCGTGTCGTCGCCGAAGGTCCACTTGCGGATGTGCTTGCGGCACCACCCACAGCGGAGACCGCGCTGCTCCTCGGCTGGCGCAACGTCTTACCCATCGCCCGCGTTGAGCGCGCCGGCGCATGCCACCGTGTCACCCTATCCTGCGGCCAATCGCTGCTGCTTCACGAGGCCGCTGGCGCTGCTATTCTTTCTCCCGGCCCCGCCGCAAACCGCTCAGCCATCGCCCTCCACGCGGACGAGCTGGAGCTCACTCGCGCGGAGACCCCGCTGGACGCATCATCGCCATCATCTGATGGCGATAGCCTGCATGTCACCCTTCGATCTGTCAGCGACGCCGGCCCGTTCAATGTACTGCGCGTCGCGCTGGCGGGCGCGACGGAGCGCACGGATCTCGTCAGCGTCACCTGCTCCCACCGCGAGTGGGCCGCGCTCCAAGCCACATCTGGCGACTCCCTTATCCTGCGCGTTCCACATGGCGCGGCGCGTCTCGTTACGTGCGCAGTGGATGCCACTATCATGAACGAGGAGTCATCGCATGGGTGAGCGTACGACGCCGACCAGCGCCACGCCGTCCGCCCAACCGCCGGACGAAAATACGCGGGCACACCATGATGCCGCCGAATATGCCCTGCTCGGTCTGCTCCGCGAGGGACCATGCCACGGGTATCGCCTCGCCGCGACCTTCGCCCCAGATGGGCACCTTGGCCCCATCCTACGCCTCAAGATGAGTCAGATGTACGCCTACCTCCACAAACTGGAGCGGCAGGGCTGGCTCGTCCCGCGCGACGAATCAGCCGGCGCCGCTCGCCCGCGCCGCGTCTTCGCGCTCACCGCCGATGGCGA
Organism: Ktedonobacterales bacterium; assembly: GCA_035310125.1. Classification (GTDB taxonomy): domain Bacteria; phylum Chloroflexota; class Ktedonobacteria; order Ktedonobacterales; family JADMIN01; genus DATGEP01. The sequence continues at coordinate 11,150 of DATGEP010000002.1, read as the reverse complement.
ACGCGCCTATGATCGCTGGCTGGCCGAACCCGTCGCCGCCACGCGCGATATTCGCCTGGACTTCCTGCTCAAACTCGCCTTCGCTATCGAGCGCGACCAGGCGTTCGCCGCCGACCTCGTGGCCCGCCAGCGCGCCGCCACCGCCGGCCGGCTGGATCGCCTGCGCGCGCAGGCCGCTACCATACGCGATGATCCCCTTAGCCTGCGCCGTCTCGCGCTCGGCCACCACATCCACCAGACGGAGGCGACGCTGGCATGGCTGGATGGGCTCGCGAGCGAGCTGCGCGGCTGAATGACCTCGGCCCCGCGAGCGCGGTATACTATCGAGAACTGAGCGGACGTCCGCGGGTCGCCCGCGAGGAAAGGAACGGCAGACGATGACTGAGCGCGAAACGGATACGCTGGTAGAGACACTGGCAGCGATACCACGGCGGCTTGAGGCGCTGGCTCAACAGGCAAGCGAGACTACGGCGGGGGTAGCCGGCGATGAAGCCTGGACGCCGAGCGAGATCGTGGGACACCTCTGCGATTCGGCGCGCTACTGGGGTGCGCGGATGTTCCGTGTCGCGCACGAAGTCAACCCACGGCTGGCGAGCTTCGACGAAAATATCCTGGTGGACCTGGCGGCGTATCGCTACCGCGCGCTGGACGAGCTGCTGCGCGGCTTCCGGCTGCTCGCGGAAGGCAATGTCTCGCTGCTTCGTAGTCTGGACGCCGCAGCCTGGGATCGCGCGGGCACGCACGAGACACGCGGGTCACTGACGCTGCGTGAGATCGTGGCGATTGAAGCTGGCCACGAGCAGGTACATGTTGGGCAGTTAGCGGAAGCGCTGGGAATCGGGAAGTCCGGCGGCTGAGCGCACGCGACAGGGGTAAGGCATGGCAGAGAGCATCGTAGCTACACCGCACGACATCGAAGTGAACGGCCTCCAGCTCCGCTACGTCACATGGGGCGAGCGCTCATCCGCGCGCGACAGCGTGATTCTGGTGCATGGCCTTACGTCGAGCCTCAAAGCATGGGTAGAGATTGGGCCGGCGCTGGCGGCGCGCGGCTGGCACGTCATCGCGCTTGATCTACGCGGACGTGGACTGAGCGATAAGCCGCCCCACGGCTACGGAATTCCGTATCACGCCAACGATCTGCTTTCTCTCGCGGACGCGCTCGGACTGGAACGCATTCATGTGGTGGGGCATTCGCTGGGCGCACAGATCACGCTATTCCTGGCAGCGCAACATCCCACGCGCGTTGGCCGCATCGCCCTGATAGATGCCGGCGGCAGGCTTCCTGACGATGCGCTGGCGGCAATAGCGGTCTCGCTCAAACGCCTGGGGACGGTCTATCCGTCAGTGGATGCGCTGCTGGATACGCAGCGACTCTCGCCGGTGTACCAGTGGAACGCTATGTGGGACGAGTATTATCGCTACGATGCCGAGGAGCAGCCGGGCGGCGGCGTGAAGTCCCGCGTGCGCCGCGAGGTGGTCGAAGAAGAGCTGTCGGTCAACGCCATGACACGCCTGGAAGCCGCGCCGGAGCACATCACAGCGCCAACGCTCATTTTGCGCGCCACATTAGGCACGGTCGCGCCGGACCGTGGCTTCATCCTCGCCGCCGATGAGGCCGAGCGCATGCACCGCGTCATCGCTGGCAGTCGCTACCTAGAGGTTCCCAACACCAACCACTACACCATCCTCCTCTCGAATCTGCTGTTGCGCGAGATAACGGCATTTCTGGATGGAGCGGTGCCTGAACGTGTTGAGCTGATACAGGAGGGATAACCCTATGCACATCGAGGCGAAGCTGGAAGAATTGGGGCTGGCACTGCCGCAGCCGTTTGCTCCGCCACCCGGTGTGGTGCTGCCGTTCGCGAACGTGCGCGTGCGCGGCAATCGCGCGTTCATCGCGGGCCACGGGCCGCAGAACCCGGATGGATCGCTCGCGCAGCCGCTCGGCAAGGTCGGCGCCGATGTCACGCTGGAGCAGGCGTACGCCGCCGCTCGGTCAACGGCGCTCTCGGCGCTGGCGAGCTTGAAGCGCGAGCTAGGCGACCTCGACCGCGTCGTCGCGTGGCTGCGTGTCTTTGGCATGGTGAACGCCGCGCCAGGCTTTAACACCACACCCGCCGTCATCAACGGCTACTCCGATCTCATCCTGGCGCTCTACGGCCCGGATGCTGGCCGGCATGCGCGCTCGGCCATCGGCGTCGCGGAGCTACCGTTTGGTATGCCGGTTGAAGTCGAAGCGGAAGTAGAGATTCTCGAATAGCGAAAACCTCTACTGCGATATCTCGGCTCCAGCCAGCCCTACCCGCCGACTTTCGCCAGACACTGCGTTCGTAAGCAGCCTTTGCGCGAGACAGCGTCTGCTCGGCACTTTTTGATCCGGCTGGCGAGACCCCCGCCAGCCGTGGATTAGCTGTTCGCGTCTGGTACGAAGATCATGCCTGTCGGCTTGGCAAGCCCTATTACCGCTGGCGTGACGAAGCCCGTTGTCGGATCAATCGTACCGACAAATCCGACGGTACCCGAATCATCGGGCGCCTCCGTGTAGAGATAGTGATTCGCTGTGTTTGGGACGAAGATACTGCGGATCCAGTACGTCGTGTTGGTCGTGCCATCGGAAACGAGCAGGCGGCCTTTTGCCGCGGTTGCCCATACCGTGTCGTCAAGCTGGTCACCCACAACCAGGCGAGTTACCGACTGTTGTGGTGTCCCTGGATTGCTGATGGTGACCAGTTCTGAGCCACCCTGGTTAATGAGTACCAGGTTACCCTGCGGATCAACGGTCATGGAATCTGGATCTATCTCGTTGAGCGACACCGTGGCTTTCGTCGTGGCGTCCATCGCGCTGGCGTTCCCCATCAGAACAGGCTTGAGCACAGCGGTGCCGCCGCTGAGAGTGACCGAATCTATCGCCGGATAGATGTTGACACCTGCCGCGTTGAGGTTGGGATTGGAGGCGGCAATATACGCCGTTCCATTGATAAACGCCAGATCGTCGTAGCCGCCGCCATGTGGCGTGGCAGGGAAGGTAAAAGGGGTCACAGCGCCTGAAGAGGGGTCAATAGTGACGAGCCGGGGATTGCCGTCCTCACAGGACGTGACCCAAAGCAGGTGGGACGAGGGATCTTCGCGCATGCCATCGCTGTGTCCCGGAACACTGAACATTTTGACAACTTTGCCGTCCGGGGTGTACTCCACCACTGTGCTGTTCGCGGTCGTGGCATCGGTGCAGTCTTTAGCGGTCTTGTTCTGGTAATCAATGTAGATATGGCTCCCATCATCCACCAAGGAGTCGGGGCCAAAATAGCTCTGGGTGCCGTGAGCAAACACGGAAACCTGATAGCTTGGCAGCGCCGTCACCTGACCAAGCGAAGCCGTGGTGTTTGTGGTGTTTGGCGTGGTGTTCGTGCTCGTAGATGGAGACGTTGCACAGCCAGTAAGCAGCAGCGCGCCCAGGGCGGCCGCCGCGAGCGGACTCAATGTGCGTCGAGGTAAGCGCAATAATGACACAAGGGCCAGCCTTTCTGTATGGAGGATGTGCAGAAGCGCATCGCTAACCGTGGGGAGTATCTTCCCGCAGCGTTAACTGCGCATTAGCATCGGGCAAAGAATTGGTAAAATCGGCCGCGTTCGGCAACCAGCTTCTCTGCTGGTGTGCTTCATCGCGTCACCTTAGTGTCCCAACCAACGTACCAATAGATAACCGAGACAAACGAGAGTGCCGATTCTCCGTCCCACCAAAGAGGGACTGGGATGGTTGTCATATTGGGGGGAGCGGGAGATCTAGAATGAGCGGGAAAAGGAGAGCCGTCGCGCTCGCGAAGGGAGTGGGCGCGCTGGCAGCCACAGCCGCGGTGGCTGGGCTGGCGTATCAGACAATTGCTACGGCTCGTGACGCTCGAAGGTATCCAGCCCCTGGAAAACTCGTAGACATTGGCGGCCACCGGCTGCACCTCACGTGTGCGGGCGCTGGCTGTCCGGCGGTTGTGCTGGACGCGGGCCTGGCCGGCTTCTCGCTCGATTGGGGCCTGGTGACACCTGAAGTCGCCCAGTTCACCACGGTCTGCGCCTATGACCGCGCCGGCTACGGGTGGAGTGATCTGGGGCCGCTGCCGCGCGCGAGCAGCCGCATCGCCGCTGAGCTGCACGAGCTCCTGCACCGCGCTGGTGTCGAGCCGCCATATGTGCTTGTCGGCCACTCCTTCGGCGGCTTCAACGTCCGGCTCTTCGCGGACTACTATCCCGATGAGGTGGCCGGCATGGTGTTGGTAGACGTTTCGCACGAGGACTTCAACGACCGGCTGCCCAAGGGGCTGCGCGCCGGCTACGACCGCTATGAGCGCGCCGAAGTGCCGCTGTTGCGCTTGGGCGGAATGCTCGCGCGCTTTGGCCTCGTGCGCGTGGCCGTCGAGCGCGGCTGGCTCTCACTCCTGGATGCGTTCAACGCTCTGCCGCCTCGCCAGCGCGCTATGGCGCGTGCGCTCCGGTATCATCCCCGTTTTTTCGCCACGTCTTCGGCGGAGGATGTGACATTCCGCGAGAGTGGCGCACAAGCGCGCCACAAGGGCGGCATCGGCGACCGTCCCCTTGTTGTGCTCACCGGCACACGCGAGGACGACGTGATCGCGAATCCGCTGCCATATGTGAAGTTCAGCACGTTTGGCGAAGCGGTGCGCGCTATGACCGCCGTAAAGGTCGCGCTTCACGCTGAGCTGGCGCGCACGCTCTCGACCAATGGCACGCACATCGTCACGGCGAAGAGTGGCCACCTGATCCAGCTTTCCGAGCCAGCGCTGGTCGTTTCGGCCATTCGCCAGGTGGTGGAGGCGGCGCAAGCGGGCGTATCTAGGTGATGCGTTTCGGCCACCACGCCAGAATATCCTGCCGGCCGGCAAAGTGCAGCAGTGGCGGTGTATTGGGTAGCTCGATGCCGTGCGACGCCGCCACCGTGTTTGACACGATAGCTAGCTCCGCCGGCTGAAGTGGCCACGGCGCGTGTGTGATCTCGCAGCGATAGATGTGGCCGCTGGCGGTCGGCGCGTAGTAGCAGTAGCGCTCGGTGAGCCAGTGATCCAGTGTGCCGGGTGCGGCGCGAAAGACCGGCCCGGTTGGGCGATAGGTCGCGCGCAGCGCGGCGGCCCGCTCACCCGTTTGCGGGGTGCGCTGGCTCGTGTATACGATGGCGTCACGATCTCGCACACATCCCATCGCGGCGCGAAAGTATGGCAGGTGAAAGAACGCGCGGGCAAGTGCCACGGCGATGGGATTGCTGGCATCCAGGCTAAAGAAATAGACGCCGGGTTTCTCGTCCAGCGTCACATACGTGCGTACGTTCAGCTCCGGAAAACTGGAGAGCCACGGCAGCGGCGGCAGCAGGCGCGGACGTACCCCACGCATGCGAAACGGCACGACGCCCACCCACGCCTGATCTTCAAATGTATCCAGCGGCAGCGTCGCTGGCACGAGCGGGCGCAATACCTCCGGCGGCAGCGGCCAGTGTGCGAAGAGCAGATTATGCCACCGCTGCGACATTACCCACGGCGCATTAGGCAACGGCCAGGGGCGGTGGCTGCTCGCGGCAAGTATCTGGCTGGCCCGCATAGTTGCTCCTGATAGTTCGTAGCGCTCGTTCGTGACGAAGATCGTCACACCAGAGTATAGTGCGTGACGCATGGAGTCCTCACGTACAGCGTGCGCCGTCAGATCTGGCGTGAATACCAGAGTTCTGCTATGCTGGCGCGGAGCGGCGGCAATTGCCAGTGCGCTCGGCCGGCATTCCATCCCCTCCTGGTAGCACTGGGCCGGAAGCAGCGCCCGCCCGGCGAGGATATTCACTCATGATTTCGCAGACGCTCGCGCCACGCGACGAAAGCGCGCTTGCCGAGCTGATCCGCAAGACATTCGGCCCGGCATGTCACATAGAGCGCTACCGGCTCGCCAGGCGCGAGACCGATTACACGGTGCTGCTGGCTCAGCTCATCCGGCCGGAGCTGCGGGTCGTGGTCAAATTGGCGGGTCACATGGCCGCGCTGCCTTGCCCGTTCGATCGCTCCGCCGCGATCAACCGGCTCGTGCGCACGCACACCAACATCCCCAACTCAGGTGTCATCGCCGCCGACGTGACGTATGCACACTGGCCCTGGCGCTACATGATCTCTACCTACCTGCCGGGACACGCCTGGATGGCCGTTCGCCCGAAGCTGAATGATGCCGAGCTGCGCGCGGCGCACCGCCAGATGGGTGAGGCCGTTGCCATCCTCCACGGCGTCCCGTTCCCGCAGTTCGGTGAGGTCACCCCAGATGGCACCGTGCCTTTCGGCGCCCCGTACCTCTCCGCGCTCACGGAGCGTGTGCGCCGCCGCGTCGCCAATCCACGTCATGCCGAGCTATTCCTATCGCTGGTGCGCGAGCGCGCTGCCCTCTTCGCGGATGTAGACAAAGCGTCCCTCACCCACGAAGACCTCAACCCTAACAACATCCTCTTCCACAACGAGAAGGGCCAGTGGATCCTCTCCGGCATCCTGGATTTCGAGAGCGCCTGGGCCGGCTGCAGCGAATCTGACCTCGCACGGCTGGAACTCTGGCGCGGCATGGCTGGCGACGGCTTCTGGGAAGGCTATCGCTCGGTGCGCCAGGCACCGCCATCCTATCCTTTGCGCCGCCTGCTCTACCAGCTTCTCTGGTGCCTGGAATACCCATCTACGACTCAGCGCCACGTCGCCGATACGCGCGCCGTCTGTGCTGGCCTGGGCATCCCCGCCGATCCTTTTCTCGCGTGAGCGCCAAGCCGGCTTGCGTCCCGCGCAAATGCGCTCAGCAGATAGTGGCAAGCCGAGCCGCCCGGCAGCTTATACCACATCCGATTGGGACGTTGGCCTTGTCCACGGGCGTGTAGGGGCGCTGCCTGCTGCGCCCGCCGCCGTGCGTCTCATGCGCCGTCTTTGCACTGCCGCGAACGCCTCCCCAGACGTGGTATTTTGTGCCGGCGCCCGAAAGTCCCATTGGCGCTTAGAGACCGCTTACGTGCTGCCGTATACCGTCTAGCGCGGATTGGCTCGCGCATTGCCGCTTATTCCCGCGCGTGCTACACTACCTCCCGGCCCACGCACCGGCCACATCGTCAAACATGCGCGAGTGAAGGGAGGACATGTCCATGCAGCAGCAGAATCGAGGATTACAGCTTCGCAGCCGCGACGGACATTTTGAGATGGTCTCCTTCGAGCTCAAAACACAGCAGGGCGGTTTCTGGATGTGGGTCGCCTGTGACTTCGATGGGCACCAAGGCGGCCACTGGCTCGCTCCCGATCCGACAGGTCCTACCCGCCTCGTTGTCCTCTCGCGACCATATCTCTGGCCGAGCGCCACCGAAGCCTATGCTGCCCGCGACCGCTGGGAGCGGGACGACGACGCATAAACGCTGGCACGCCCAGCCAAGCGACGTTCGGTACGCGACGAAATGACGCTTGCCCACCTCTGCTACACTAATGCTACCGGCGGGTTGTTGTCGGATTGTAGGCGGAATGGGCACCATGCGAACTCGGAGACCTGGGCGGACAGGTTCTTTTGCATTCTGGGGAGCGACACTGCTGCTAATGCTTCCCGCCCTTGCTGGATGCGGCTTCTGGCCAGGCAGTCAGATCAGCGTCTCTGGCATCGTGCTCGGCGATAACGCCTCCGCGCGAGAAGCGGGCCGCATTGTGCCCGTCGCCATCCGCGATGCGGTGGTCACCTGCGATGGCGCCACCGCCTCAACAGATACGAATGGCACGTTCCGGCTGGATCTGCCGGCTTCCGCCCAACATACCTGCTCGGTCACCGCGCCCGGCTACTCCACCTTCACGGCGACTCTCGCTGGCGGCACTGGCAACACCTTCAGCATCACCTTCACCGCTAGTAACCGCGCTACCTGCGCGGCGAGCGGTCGCGCCGCGTTCATATGCCCGGAGCTACATCTTGCGCCGGGCACACTCACCGGCATCGTCACCAATCCGCAAAACGACTCCATCGCCAGCCACATCTCGGTTGAATGCTGGAACCTCGATCAATCAATGTGGAGCGGCGGGCAGCCGCCCCAGGGCGCCACCGCCACCACCGACTCATATGGGCGCTATGTGCTGACGTTACCCGTGGATCCCTACGCCTGTGTCGCCAACAATGGCGCGCAGCTGTACCACACCGCCGTGGCGCCCGCGACCACCACGTCGGCCGATCTGGAAACCTGTACCCCTCAGTGCCCCACTTTCACCTACCATTCCGGCGATGTGATGCATTCGTTCACCGCCTACGTGATCTTCTGGCTCCCGCCTGGCTTCGCCTTTGAGCCAGGAGGTAACAATGGGCGCTTCGAGTCTCTGGTTAAGCGCTACTTTCGCGATGTTGGTGGCACCCCATTCTTCGCGCTCCTCACGCAATATTGGGACAAAAATGGGCCGATCAGCGGCGCGGCCAACCTGGGCGGCGCCTACGTAGATACCACTCCCTACCTGCACGCTGGCACGCGCGCCGATCCCCTCTACGACTCCGACATTCAGGCAGCCATCAACCGCTCCATTCAAGTCAACGGCTGGACCGACGATCTGGCGCATGAGTTCTTCGTCATCACAGGGTATGGCGTTGCGGAGTGTGAGACTCCCACCAGCAGCTCGTCCTGCACATATCAGGGCAGCGAGAGCGGGTACTGCGGGTACCACGGCTCGCTCGGCGGCCATAATGAAGACGCCACCTATGCCTACATCGCCGACAACGCCGACTGCGCCAACCTGCCCTCCTTCGGCCAGTATCCCTCCCCGAATCATGACCAGATCGCGGATGGTGAGCTCAGCACCATCTCTCATGAGCAGTTCGAGGCGATTACCGATCCGCTCAACGGCGGCTGGTACGACGGCAACCCCTACACTGGCGAGATGGGCGACAAATGCAACACCGACTACGGCACCATCCGCTCCGACGGCAGCAACGTCACCCTCAGCGGCCACCCCTACATCCTGCAAGCGGAATGGAGCAATGCCGCTGGCTCCTGCGCCTTATCTCTGTCTTGACACCCGGCAGATTTTCTGCTACGCTTGCTTGCGAGTAGGATGAGAGCGAGGTGTGGTGTGGCGAGCTTACGCCCGGCCGTCGCCGTTATCGAGCGGGCCGTGCCCACATCATGGAAACCACGAAAGCGCGGCAATCTCGTAACCTGGGTGTGGATATGTATCGGCATCTTCGGCGTGCTCATGTATGTAGCGTGCGTCGGGTATTCCGCATCACTGCTGCTGGCAGCCTGGCGCTCAGGTGATAGCCTGTCCTGGAGCCTGTTCTGGCATAACCCGTTCTACATCTTGAGTGTTTATCCCGCCGCGTTGCTCCCCCGCAAAGACATGCTGAGCAATTCACTCGCGCATTGGGGTAGGCTCGCCGCGGCTCGCAAGGCGGCGCTGGAAGGCGACAGCGCGCATGTACCGCTCGCTGCGCCGCAGCCCATACCGGACGCCGATGATACCCCCGCCATCACACGCCGCACTGTCACCCCGCTGATACGTCCGAGCCGCATCCGCGACTCTGCCGTCTTCGCTGTTGCCATAACCTTGTTTGTCTGCGCGTTCATGCTGGCGATCACTGTCATTACCCTTTTCTTCTCGTGGATCAGCACCAGCCCGGAGGTGGGGCCGGCCGTACTCATCCTTCTTGGCATCACGGTATGCTGCCTCGCCGGTGGTAATGCCGCTCTTCATCGGTGCCGGCGAACCCACAAGCCTGTCTCCGTGACGGTGGATGGTCAGGGGTTGCACTGGCGCGAATCTACCGGGTGCCATCGCATACGCCACATCGCATGGAGCCAGGCACAGGCGTTCATGACCTTCTCCTGGCGCAGCCACAGCACCTACACCGCCTATCAGATCTTCGCCCTCATCGCCCCGCACGCTGTCTTCACCTGGGAGTTGACACAACGCTCCAGCCGCGACGAGAAACAGGCGCATGAGAAGTTGGCGGGCCTGATCGCCACCCGCACTGGCCTGCCCTTGCGCGATCTGACCGTCTCCTTTAATGATGCCATCGCGCCGCTTCCCGTCCCCGCGAAGCCCAAGATACGCTTTCCGCTCGGCTCGCCCGGCACGCCCGATGCCGTTCCCGGCATCCCTGCGCTCATTGCGGCTCCCGATACGATTGATGCCACCCGAACGCGCCGCCGGATACGGCTCGGCGCGCTCGTCGCTATCATTAGTGTGCCGCTGATTCTGCTCGATGGTGCTGGCTTCTATCTCCAGCGCGAGCAGCCCCACTATTTCGCCGCGTATCTAGCCCGCGCCGAGGCACAATCGCCGCTGTATCTGGATGCTCTCAACGAGGACGACGGCCAGTGGCCCGTTCAGCCAGCCACCACTTCTAACCCAGGTACCTACTTCTTTACGGAAGACGCGCCCTTACATGGCGTCTATCAGCTTTCTGGAGCTGATCCGCAATACCACATGTATGCCTGGCAATCCCAGTCCTTCTCTGACGCCACCGTGGAGGTCACCGCACGGTATCCCAAGAATGCCCCCAGTAATGTTGCTGGAGCCGTCGGCCTCCTGCTGCGCCAGCGCGGCGACGGCGATCAATTTGTCGAGTTTCAGGTTGATACGACAGGCCGGTGGGAGTTCTTGGATTATGCCGCATCCCGAGGCTCAACGAACGATTGGCGCTTTATTGATGATGGTTATAGCTCCGCCATCCACCCGGGTATGGACGCGATAAACCGTGTGGCTGTCCTCATGCATGGCAACGACTTTATTCTCTACGTCAATGGCGTGTTCTTGCGAGTGGAAACGGATAGTTCTGCGCCCACGAGCGGCACCGCAGGCGTCTATGTAGCTAACGATATGCCCGGCGGCCAGTTCGCCGATTTCGCCGTCTATCCGCTGCCCGCCGATCCTCCGCTACTATGGGGATAGCGTGTGCCTCGCCGTGCTTTCCGTAGTGAGCCCGTACGCTCTCATCGTGTGACCTGCACCATCCGTAGAGTGTGCATTATCCATTGCGCCGCACCTGGGCAAGAGATATACTTGCCCCCAAAGTCATGACATACTGCCATTCTCGCGCAAGCCAAACTCGTTTTGGGAGGGGAGACTCCACATGGTACAGCGCATCTCGGCACCACCATCCACATCCACCGCAACGTCTGCAGA
>DATGEP010000001.1:0-10497 GCA_035310125.1 Ktedonobacterales bacterium | reverse complement strand
ATAGCACAGATTCCTTGCCGTAAGGGAGATAGACGCCCGCACCTAATCCGCCATGACGCGCTCGAATAGCGACCGCACGCGCTCGTGCTCCGCGCTCCTTGCCTCCCACACGGATTGCACCCACTGGTGGATCATGCCGTCGCGCGGCTCGCCGGGTTGCGCCTGCATGACGTCGGCGATGGTGATCGCGCCAACGTAAGCGGGCGGCGTGAAAGTCGGAAATGTCTTGGATCGCTTGGCGAGGAGCATGTGCAGGTGCTGCGCCTGCCTGCCGGTGTAGCCTTTCTCGGCTGCTACGCAAAGGGTGATGAGCGGGAAGAAATTGCCGATGGGACGCACGTTTTTCCCAAAGTGCTGGGCGGCGTAGGCGTCTATCGCGAGCTGGTGGATGAAGGTCTCGTATCCCCGCGTCACGGTGTAGGCGGTCATCTCGCCGTAGAGCTGCCAGCATTCTGGCGACGCGTTGTAGCGACTATCGGGCGGCGCTTCCGAAACCGGCAAGTGGGCGCCACAACCAGGACAGTCGCGATATTGCGGTGTGACCATACGGCGAAGTCCCTCCTCTGAGCCACACGACAAAGCGAACACAAAACATCCACTCTCCTCCGGCTATTATGGCAGAAGGAGAGTGGACGGCGTCAAACGAACTGTGTGAATGGGCTGGCTACCGTTTCACCACCCGCACCGTCACCTCATGCCCTCCAAGCTTGGCCGCCGGAATCGTCTCCGTGTAGCCCGCGGCGGAGGAGGCGTCGGGCGCGCCGGAGTGAACGGCGAAGTCGCGGGCCAGTGTCTCGTCGCTGATATAGGCGGCGTGCTGGCGGGCGATGGCAGCCAGCTCTTCGTCTGTCCAGAGTGTCAGCGCGATCGAGTCCTCGATGGCAAGACCAGCATGCTTGCGCGCCTCCTGCACCAGATGCGTCAAATCACGCACCAGCCCCTCGGCCAGCAGCTCCGGCGTCAGCACTGTCTCCAGCGCGACCACGTAGCCACGGTCCTCGGCGGCGACGAAACCTTCGCGGGCGCTCGCCTCCACCTCGACCTCTTCCGGCGATAGCTGGATCCGCTGTCCCTCGACAGTGAGCGTCAGCGTGCCTTCCTCGCGCAACGCGCGGGCGGCGTCCGCTGGATCAGCAGCGCGCAGCGCGGCCAGCACCTTCGACATCTGTTTGCCCAGACGCGGACCCAGCAGCGGCAGCTTCGGCTTGAGCGTGTAGAGCAGCATGTCGCTCTCCGGCGGCAGAAACTCCAGCCGCTTGACGTTCAGCTCTTCGAGCACCTGATCGCCCAGGCGCACGAGGCTGGCGCGCTCGCCCTCCGTGTTGAGACGCACGTAGAGATGCGAGAGCGGCTGTCGCACGCGGATCTGCGCCTTCTCGCGCGCGGCGCGGCCCAGGTTCACCACCTGCATTACCAGCGCCGTCTCGTCATGCAGCAGCGGCGAGATCAGTGACTCATCCACCGCCGGCCAGTCGCAGAGATGCACGCTCTCCAGGGCATGCGCATCCACCGAGCGGACAAGATTCTGATACAGCGCCTCGGCCAGAAACGGCGTCAGCGGCGCCAGCAGCTTCGTCGTCGTCACCAGGCACTCGTAGAGCGTCAGGTACGCGGCGACCTTGTCGGCGTCCTCTTCGCTCTTCCAGAAGCGGCGGCGGCTGCGGCGCACATACCAGTTCGAGAGGTTCTCCACGAAGTCCGCCAGCGCGTGCCCGGCGCGCTGCGCGTCGAACGCCGTGAGACTCTCCGTGGCCGTGCGCACGGTGCGGTGCAGCTCGGAGAGCACCCAGCGATCCAGATTACTGCGCTCGCTCACCCTCAGCGTCTTCTCGGCTGGGTTGAAGCCGTCAATGTTGGCGTAGGTGACAAAGAATGAATAGACGTTCCAGAGCTTATCGAGCGGCGCGCGCACCTGCATCCACAGATCGCTCAGGCGTGGTGGATTGCCACCCGCGCGCATCTCCGCCGCCTGTTCCTCCGTCGGGATGCGCGGGAAGCGCAGGTTCTGCTCCGGGGTGCTGGTCACGAAGAGCCAGCGCATCGTATCGGCGCCGATGATCTCCGCCGCGTCGTCGAACGGGATGCTGTTGCCTTTGCTCTTGTGGAATTCCTCGCCGTTCTGGTCCATCAGCGTACCGAAGCCGAGCAGCGTGCGGAAGGGCGCGTCGTTCTCCAGCCCGGCGGCCATCACCAGCAGCGAATAGAACCAGTTGCGAAACTGGCCGGCGAAGCCTTCGGTCACGAAGTTGGCGGGATACCACTCGGCCCAGTAATCGCGGTCGGAACGGTAGCGCAGCGTCGAGAACGAGACGATGCCGGCGTCCAGCCAGGGGTTGCCCACGTCGGGAATGCGACTGACGACTTCGCCGCACGCTTTACAGCGAATCTTGACGGCATCCACCCAGGGGCGGTGCGGCGTATGACCGGCGAACTCGTCCCAGCCCGAGACCGCTCGCTCGCGCAGCTCCGTCTCGCTACCGATCACCTCGAAGGTGCCGCAGGATTCACACGGATAGATAGGCAGCGCCAGACCCCAGTAGCGCTTCTTGGAGATCATCCAATCTTCCATGTTGCGCAGCCAGTCCAGCTCACGCTCGCGCCCGAAGCCGGGGATCCAGGTAGTCACCGCGGGATCCTCGACGACGCGCACGAGCCGCTTGCGCAGGTTGTCGTCCGCGCTATCCAGACTGCCCATGCTGATGAACCATTCGTCCACCAGGCGGAAGATCAGCTCAGTTTTGCAGCGCCAGCAATGCGGATAGACGTGCTCGAAGGATTCTGTTTGATAGAAGTAGCCCTTGCGCTTGAGATCCTCGAAGATCGGGCGCGCCACCTCGGCAACGTGCATCCCCGTGAGCCAGTCGTACCCGTCCACATACACGCCGTTCTCGTCCACCGGCGCCAGCGCCGGCAAGTTCTCCACTTTGGCGAGGGCGAAGTCTTCGCGGCCACAGCCCGGCGCGATGTGGACGATACCGGTGCCTTCCTCGGCGCTCACCTCGTCCCACGCGACGATGCGATGCTCAGCCCTCTCCCCTCGCCCCGCCGTAGGGGCGCCGCCTGCCGCGCCCGCCGTAGGGGCGTCCGCCGGGCGCCCAGCGGTGGGGTCGGCAGGCAAATTCTGCCACGCCGTCAGATCATCGAACGGGCCGGCGTAGCGCCAGCCCACCAGCTCTCTGCCCGGCAGTGTCCCTACCACCTTCGCCTCGCCATGCTCGCGCCCACGCAGCTTCGCCAGCTTCGGCACGACATCGTTTGATAGGTAGTACGTATCGCCGTCCTGCTCCACCTTCGCGTATGTCAGCTCAGGATTGACGGCGGCGGCGATATTGGCCGGAAGCGTCCAGGGCGTCGTGGTCCAGACGAGCAGGTATTCGTGTGGGCGACCTACCAGCGGGAAGCGCACGTAGACGCTGGTGTGCTGCACCTTCCAGCGACCTTCATTGATCTCCATATCGGAGATGCCAGTGCCGCAGCGCGGGCACCAGGGCATGACGTCGCGACCACGGTAGACCCATCCGCGCTCCCAGCAGGTCTTGAGGAAGCCCCAGATGGTGTAGTTGTTCTCGTCCGACATGGTAAGGTACGAGTTGGACCAGTCCATCCACTCGCCCAGCCGGATGGATTGCTGTGTGATGCGATCGGCGAAGCGCAACACGCGCTCTTTGCACTTTTCGACGAACGGGCCGATGCCATACTCTTCGATCTGGCGCTTGTTCTTGAAGCCCAGCTCCTTCTCCACCTCGACCTCGACCCAGAGACCCTGGCAATCGAAACCATTCTGGTAGCGCTGCCGGTAGCCGCGCATCGTGTGGAAGCGCTGCCAGAGGTCTTTGTAGGTGCGGCCCCAGGCGTGATGCACGCCCATCGAGTTGTTAGCGGTTATCGGGCCGTCAATGAACGACCAGCGCTTATCGGCGGCGTCGTTGCGGTGCAGGTATTTACTGAGAATGTCGCCCTCATCCCACCAGCGCTGTACATCGTTTTCGAGCAGCGCATAGTCCACGCGCGTCGGCGCGGGCGCGGGAGAGAAGCGTGACGTTGCCCCAGCATCCAGCAGACGCCGGGCGGAGCGCTCACCAGATGGCGACGCGGCGCGCTTGCCGTTGGCACGGGTGCCGGTCCCGCTGGCTGTCTTGCCGGGTGTGTTGCGCTTCGTCTTCGGCGCGGACTTTTCAGGTGTCTTGGATTTATCTGGCATATCTACATACTTTCGTTATGTGCTTGCGGCCACAAATGGCCAGCCCACAAGAGATCGCCCCTAAAGAGCATTCAGGCCGCGGCGCGTGTGCCGGCATTGAGGCGCCACCTTCATTTAGCCATTCCCATCCACTAATGCGATCTCCATGCGCTTGTTACTCTTGCCTTTGTTTTCGGTCTTGATCACGGTAATGCCGCCAACTTCGCGCGTGCCGTGGACATGCGTGCCGCCGTCGGCTTGCAGATCCAGCCCCACGATCTCCACGATGCGAATGGTCGCGATATCGGGCGGCAAAAGATTGATCTTCGTGCGGATAAGGTCGGGGATCTCAAAGGCCTGTGCGCGTGGCAGACTGTATACCTTGATCGGCAAGTCTTTGGCGGCCGCTTCGTTGACGCACGCGACGATGTCCTGTACGCAGTCCGGCGTAAAGCCTTCCATCGCGAAATCCATGCGCGCCCTATCGGGGTACATCTGGCCGCCCGTCACCTGTGCGCCGAAGTCGCGGAAGATGATGCCACAGAGCATGTGTAACGCCGTGTGCGTACGCATCATATGATAGCGGAAGTCCCAGTCCAGCTCGCCCGTCACAGTGGCTCCAACCGGGGGCAGCGCCGCGCCGCCTGGCTCCAGCGCATGCCAGACGACGTCGCCGCGCTTGGCGATGCCGGCCAGCGGCAACCGCCGGCCCTGCCACATCAGATGGCCGCGATCAGCCTGCTGGCCGCCCCCGCCGGGATAGAACGCGGTCTGATCGAAGGCGACGGCAGCGCCATCGGTGGCGACTATTCTGGCTTCGAATGTGCGCAGATAGCTATCGGTGTGGTACAGCAGCGTCGTCGGCGCCGCCAGCGGTAAAGGCATCTCTTGCATGCGCGTACGCTCCTTCTTCCATCTTCGCGCGTGCGCTGGGCGGCAACCGCCAGCGCCAGGCTCCACCCCTCTCACTCAGAGAGCCAGGCAGAGGGTAAGGTAACGTCAACAACAGCCAACAAAAAACTCCCGCCCGCAGAAAGGGGCGAGAGCATTCTCCCGTGGTACCACCCAAATTGACCGCCACCGCTGCCCACTCGTCCATCGTATGAGCGCGCCACGATCCGCTTCCGGGACACGCCAGGCATGTCCCCCCGCGCGATAACGGGCGGGCCCCGGTCACACCTACTTTCACAACAGGGGATTTCGGATGACGGCTCCGGACTGATATTCGGTTCGCCAGGCTCATCCGGTCGCACCAACCCCGGACTCGCTGAAGATGCGTGGCCAGCCTACTAGGTCCGTCAAAGCCGTTATGGAGTTGTTGAATTTGCTCGAGATCCGGACTGAATTGGGACAGCTCCCAACTCGACTTCCGTTTTGGTTACTATCGCATAGAAAGAAATGGAATGTCAAGGAGCCAGTGGAGAGGTGGCATTCCCACCAGGCGCCAGCTAGACACAATTACATTGACGTGAAGCTTTTTAGGAATCCACGCCATTCAGGTCGTGGATGAGGAGGTGGGCATGGGCGAATCGCGAAGCGGGACCAGGCGTTCTGGTGCGCAGGCGCTCCCATTGACCCGTCGCCAGCAGAAACGCGCGCGCCAGCGAACGGCACGCCAGCAGATCGAGCAGCGACAAACGCCGTCGAAGCCGCCTCAGCCCGCCAAGGCTGAGCGACCGGCGCGGACCAAAGAGCCGACCGTAGTCGCTCCAATCACCAACACAGCGCATCCGCATGGCTCCGCCCCAGTGGCGAACAAGCGCACTGCTAAAACGCTGCGTGCCGCTTTGAACGGCCACGCGTCGGAGCCAGTTGTCACCCCAGCGCCTTCCAATCCGCCCGCTTTCGACAAGCCCAAACGGATGATCCGCCGCTTGAAGTCGGGCGCGCCTGGGCAGGCGCCGAAGGCCGGCAGCGCCGCGCGCACGCACAAAGCGGCTTCGGCTGCCATGAATAACCGCAAGTACCCGACTCTGGCACGTATGGTAGCTGTTGTGCCACACCCGGAGCCAGCCGTGGCCGCTCACGCAGAAGAGATGGATGACGAAGAGCAGGTGACACGGCGCGATGCAGCGCGAGCCGAAGCGGATGCCGTCGAAGAGCCGCTGGATCTGCCGCCAGCGCGGGACGATGAGCGCGGTCTTGCGCCGCTGGATTTGCCGCTTGTTCCCGCCGACTCGCCCGATGGGCGTGCAGCCGCGCGCCGCCCTCTGCCGGCGCGCCGCCTCGCACCGGCGGACGACCAGGCGTATACCCACCTGGAAACGAGTGAGCTGGGAGCCAGCGATCCCGCGCCGCACGCAGCTTTTGGCGCTCGTCCTCTGCCCCTTCCGGAGCCAGATCTGGTGATTCCAGTAGCGGCAGCGCATGCCGCCCTCGCCGCCGCCGCCGCGCTTACCGGCGCCGGTCTGCTCATAACTGGCGGCGCATACGCCTTCTGGCCATTGACACTGGCGGTCCTCATTGGGACAGGTGGCTGGCTTGGCTACGCCGTGTCGGGACGCTCGCACTGGCAGGCGGCGCTTCTGCTGGTCCTTGCGCAAATGAGCGTGCTGGGCTGGCTGCTGGCGCTGATCGGCGCACGTGCGGCAATCCTCGCCCTTGTGCCCATCGTCGCGCTGCTGGCGCTCCGCTGGCTGGGTCGCGCGGGCGCGTACGCCGTCGCGCTCTGTGCGCTGGCGCTCTACGCATTCGCGGCGCTGCTGGAGCTCAACGGCGCGCTGCCGTCGCCGCTGGCGCTTTCGCCCAGTGGATACGCGCTGCTGGATGGCGGATTCGTCGCCGCTGGACTACTCGGAGTACTGCTGCTGGGGAGCCACCTGTACAACAGACAGATACGTGCGGAGCGGGTAGCGCGGGCGCGCCAGCATGAGGTGCGCACGCTACGAAGGCGCCTGACCGGGATGCGCCAGCAGGTGGAGGACGACGCCGCGCGCCTGGACGACGCGTTGGGTAGTGCCCTCGCCGGACGCGGCGCGACGCATCCCGTGGAGACGAATGGCCTGCTCAGCCCACTGACGGAGACCGCAAACGCGGCGGCGGAGCGGTTGGCGACACTGCAGCGCGAGCGCGAGGACCGGCTGCGTCTGGAGGGCGCGGTGCGCACGGTCACACAGGCAGTGGAGCGCGCCTGGCTCGGTCTGTCGTGGTCCTGGCCGGAGTGGTCAGGCACGGTACTGGACGAATTGGTAGCGCTCTTGCGGACACCACGCCCACAGGAGACGCGGGCAAACTCGTCTGATGATGCGGTGACGCTTACAGCGCTCCCTACGGTCGAGCGAGGGATGACGCCACGGCCATGGGAGCGCCCGACGCCAATCTCGATGCCGGTGAGCGCGGTACGGCCACCATGGTCACCGGCTTCGAGCGGGAAGAATGGCCAGGCGCCAGCGCAGCAGCCGGACCCGTCCGCCGCGGGAGCAGAAGCGCCGTCCGCGCTATTGCCGTGGCGGGAATGGGATACATGGCGTGATTGGGTCGGCGCGCGGGAAGACTAGGTGGGCGGCGCACCTTATCCATTGGCGCAGGCATCGCTGCCGCCAAGGGGATCCTGGAAAGCCCAGGCGACGACCCAATAGCCTTGCCAGTGAGCGACACCGACAAGGATGAAGTTACCGCTACCGCCATCGAAGCCCATCTGCTGGTTAGTGGGAGTGCCGCCAGCATAGCAGTAATGGATGTTGACCTCATATTGGGCGCTCTGGGTCCAGGGACCGCCACTGCCGTAGAGGGCATGCAGATCGTTCGCGGAATCGGGCATCTCCAGGCTCGCGCCGCCACTGTTGAGTCCCTGGAAGGAGAACGCGGGACTGAGCAGCGGCGCCACCTTCGCCCAGGTATTGCTTTGGAAGGCGCCAGCCAGTTTCGCGCGGAAGTCGCTGAGGGCCGCGATTTGGACGGGCGTGGGGCCGATCGTCGCAGTGGAGGTGGGCGTACCAGATACGACGGTAGCCGTCGGAATAGGGGTGGGCGCCGTTCCAGCCGAAGCGCCCGCGCAGCCGCCCAGCGTGAGCGCGAGCAGCGCCGCTGCGAGGAGCGCCGCCCATCGCATGCGCCGTCGCGCCCACGCGCGCCCGGGGGCTGCCTCTTCACCTGTGCGCTCCATGTGCCTGTCCCCATCGCCCCCGTCGCCCATACCGCACGCTCCTCCGCCACCGCCCACGCGTCGTGGCTGCCACACCGGCTCATCGTTGTGCCCAGTATAGTTATCCTCGCCGCTCTCTACAAGAGAGAAACGCATGAGAGTCCACTTCTTTCATCATCAGGAGTGGGTGCGATGTGTTCATGCGGACGGACCCCGTCGTGACACGCATTGATTTCAGCTTGCTTCGCGACAGTGCTATACTGCGAATACGAGCGTGCGGGAAATGCCGCCCGGCACGCGGCGTGACTTCTAGAACATGAACGGATATGCGCATGCAACGCCGGCCGGATGAGACGAGACATTCTCCCCTTCAACGCGACATCACGACTGAGCATACCGATCTATTGCCGTCGCTGAGCGGATCGCAGCACCCACCGACCTCAGGCGACCTGCCGCCGGTAAAGATCGCGCCACCCGCGATGCGCCCCGATAAGGGGCTTACAACGTATATCGGCGAGCCAGGGCAGGTGCTCCATACCGCAGACGCGGTACGCGCGGCGCAGGAACGCGCCCAGCGTGATGTGTCGGCGCTGGCGGGGAGTTTGGCGGAGATGGCGACGCAGCTTCACGAGCACGCCAAGCACCTGGAGCAGTTCGTCGAAGGCTCATTCTCGACAGACCTGGCAGACCCCCGCACGCGGCTGCTCTCGCGCTCGCTTGAGCTGACGCGACAGGCTGACCTGCGGCTCGCGCGGCTCGGAGACACCTTGCGCCACCTGACGGAATCGGTGCGGGCGGCGCAGAGCAACCTGGACGCGCTGCGCCAGGAGCGCGAGCGGCTCGCCACGCTGTACTCCATCGCGCAAGACCTCAACACCTCGCTCGACCTGGAAGACGTCCTCGGACAGGTGATGGCGCGGCTCATCGAGGTGGTACATGCCGAGCGTGGCTTCCTGATGCTGTGGGACGAAACCGCCGGCAAGCTCCAGTTCCGTGCGGCACGGGGCGCCGATGGGCATATGCTGAGCGAGAATAATTTCAACATCAGCTCCGGCGTCATCCAGAATGTCTGGCAGAGCCAGCAGCCGCTGCTCACAGTAGACGCGCAGGATGACGTGGCGTTGCGCGAGCGGGAGAGCATCGTGGCGTATGGCATTCGCTCGGTGATGTGCGCGCCGCTGCGTGTGCACGGACACGGCGTGGGCATCGTCTATGTGGATAGCCGCGCGCAGTCGGCGCTCTTCGACATGGCGCATCTCGATCTGCTGGCGGCGTTCTGCAACCAGGCGGCCATCGCGATTGAGAACGCGCGCCTCTTTGCCGACCTGCGCCGGACCATCCGTGAGATCAGCGCGATGAAGGCGTACATGGACGACATCTTCGCCTCTATCGCGAGCGGCGTCGTCAGTGCGGATACGCAGGGTGCGGTGACGGCATTCAACCGAGCGGCAGAGCGCATCTTTGGGCTGGCGGGCGATCAGGCGTTGGGCCAGCCATTCCAAACAGTGCTGGCGAGTCTGGGCGACGCGGAGCTGGCGGAGATTCTGCGCGGCGCGCTGGCCGAGCGGCGCGAGACCCTCGGCCACGAGATGACGCGGCAGTTCCCGGAGCGCGGCGAGGTCCACCTGCGCCTGAACGTCTCGCCGCTGCGCTCCGATGAAGGCACGGGCACATCGCTGGGCGTCGCGATGGTCGTAGACGATCTCACGGAGCTACGCCGCAGTCAGCGCCAGGCCGAAGAGATACAGCGACTCTTCGGGCGTTACGTTCATCCAGCCGTGGTGCGACAGCTTCTGGCCGATCCGAGCGCGGTGAACCTGGGCGGCGAGACGCGCGAGATCAGCGTCGTCTTCGCCGACATTCGTGGCTACACCCCCCTGGCGGAGCGGTTGGCGCCGGACGCGCTGGTACGTGTGCTGAACACCTACCTGCACGTGCTCACGGAAGCCATCTGGCGCGAAGAGGGTACGCTGACGATGTTCATCGGCGACGCGGTGATGGCGATCTTCAATGCGCCGCTGCCCCAGCCCGACCACGCGCGCAGGGCGGTGTGCGCGGCCTGGGAGATGCGCCAGGCGCTGGAGCGGCAGGCGCTGGACCCCGCCACCGGAGCGCTGCCCGTGCAGTACGGCATCGGCGTACACACGGGACTGGCCGTCGTCGGCAACATCGGCGCCCGCGACCGCATGCAGAACTACACGGCCATTGGCGACGCCGTCAACACCGCGCAGCG